>CAIRDJ010000474.1 GCA_903877335.1 uncultured Chloroflexota bacterium
CCTTCTACATGCGCCCTGATTCGGGCGTACAAGCGTACATCATAGAGCTTGACCAGCACCCGATCGGCTATATGCAGGCGTGGCAAGTCCAGCAGTTTCCCGATTACAACCCGTTCGTCGCGCTTTCCCCCCATACCACCGGTCTGGATTTGTTCATTGGAGAGGCGCTTTATCTGTATCGGGGCTTGGGCGCACACCTCATTCACACCTTCATTCAAGCGCATGTCTTCACCCATCCGAGCGTGCCCGATTGCATTATTGACCCGCTCCCAGACAACCGCTCTGCCATCCGCGCCTATGAAAAGGTGGGCTTTGTTCATGAGACCACATTTGAGCATGACGGCAGTCAGGTGTACTTCATGCGCCTCACCCGTGCCACGCTCAAGCCACTTCCCCCCTTGCCGTTGCTAGAGTGACAACATTGATTGACGTGGGTATCTCGGTTACACTGTGTGGCAAATGAGCTACACCTATTGTTATTGAGGGAAATCGCATGAGTAAAAAGTTTATTTTGGCGTTGGATCAAGGCACCACCAGTTCGCGCGCCATCTTGTTTGACCATGACGGAAACATCGTTGCCACCGCTCAACAAGAGTTCACCCAGTATTATCCTCAACCCGGGTGGGTGGAGCATGATGCCAATGAAATTTGGGGCAGTCAGTTGAGCGTGGCGCAACAAGTCTTACAGGCGCAACAGGTTCAAGCGCAAGACGTTGCCGCCGTCGGCATCACCAACCAACGCGAGACCACCATCGTATGGGATCGAGCGACAGGCGAGCCAATTCACCCCGCGATTGTGTGGCAAGACCGCCGTACCTCCCAGTTTTGTGATGAGCTGAAAGCAGAAGGCTTCGACCAGACCATCTTGCAACAGACGGGCTTGGTGACGGATGCCTACTTCAGCGGGACCAAACTCAAGTGGATACTGGATCATGTCGAGGGGGCACGCGCTCGCGCGGAACGCGGTGAATTGGCGTTTGGCACGGTGGATTGTTTCCTCGCATGGCGGTTGAGTGGCGGACAGTTGCACCTCACCGATGTATCCAATGCCTGCCGTACCATGCTGTTTGACATCCACCGCGCGGAGTGGTCAAGCGATATTCTGGAACGCCTAAATATTCCGCCCCAAGTCTTGCCCCAAGTGATGCCCTCCAGCATGGTCTATGGTGAAACTGCCAGCGAGTGGTTTGGCGGTCGCATTCCGTTGGCAGGCATCGCCGGGGATCAACAAGCGGCAACCTTTGGGCAAGCAGCTTTCCATCAAGGGATGGCAAAGAACACTTACGGCACGGGGAGCTTCTTGTTGATGAACACGGGTAGCCAAGCGGTTACTTCTCGCAATAAACTCTTGACCACCATTGCGTGGCAATTGCAAGACGCGCCGGTTCAGTACGCCTTAGAGGGGAGCATCTTCATCACGGGGGCAGCAGTGCAATGGCTACGGGACGAGTTGCAACTCATCCGTGATGCCCAAGAAACCGAAGCCCTTGCCACCAGCGTAGCAGACAGTGGCGGGGTGATGGTGGTGCCGGCGTTCGCAGGCTTGGGTGCGCCTTACTGGGATCAGTACGCTCGCGGGACCATTGTTGGGCTAACGCGCGGAAGTGGACGGGCGCACATCGTGCGTGCCACGCTCGAGAGCATGGCATTTCAAACCCGTGATGTGGTGGAAGCAATGTTAGCGGATGGGGATTTTGGCTTGAAAGCGTTGCGCGTGGATGGCGGTGCCGTCCGCAATAACTTCACGATGCAGTTTCAAGCGGACATCTTGGGTGTGCCGGTGGAACGCCCTGCCGTCACCGAAACCACCGCGCTGGGTGCTGCTTATCTGGCAGGGTTGGCAGTGGGCTTCTGGCAATCCCAAAGCGAGATTGCCACCCAATGGAAACTAGAACGCGCCTTTGAACCAACCATGTCCGCTGACCAACGTGAGACGCTTTATGCCCAATGGAAACGCGCGGTTGAGCGTTCGCGCGGGTGGGCAGAATAGGCATAACCAACGCAATAGGCATAGAGAATACTCTCTATGCCTAGCTAATGGTGACGCACGTTCAGTTAAATGGAAGCGAGGTAGGTGAGCAATGCTTCGCGGTCGGTCGCGCTCATGCCAATGAACGCATCGCGCGAGGCTTGCGCTTCGCCCCCATGCCACAAGATCGCTTCACTCAGGTTGCGGGCACGCCCATCGTGCAAGTAGTAGGTGTGTCCGTTCACCGTCTCAAACAAGCCAATCCCCCACAGCGGAGCGGTGCGCCATTCGCTTCCGCTCGCCTGATAATCCAACTGCCCATCCGCCAAGCCTTCGCCCATGTCATGCAGTAGCAAATCGGTGAAGGGTGCAATCGTTTGATTAGACAACTGGGGAACGGTGGGATGAATCCCCGTTGTGACTTGTGGGAGGTGACAGGTGCTGCACTGCGCTTGCACGAACAACGCTTCTCCGCTTTGGAATTGGGGCGAAGTAGTGTTGCGTTGGGCAGGCACCCCGAGCGTTTGGGTGTAGAACGCCACCTTTTGTAATACCTCGTTGGTCACTTCCGGCGTGCCCCCGTTTGGCAATCCCAAGCAATCCACTTGTGCGGCGGTGCAGGGATTGCCCATGAAGATGCTGGTCGTCAAGCCCATGTCGCCATTGAACGCGCCGGCGGTTTGTTGGAGCAGGTGGGGTTGATTTGCTTTCCATCCGAAGTAACCCAGTGCAAGCTGATTGTTGAAGAAGTCCCACACGTAGTTAGGTTTGCCAGAGATGCCGTCCCCATTGCTGTCGTTGGGGTCTGCAACGGCGAGGATGGTATCTTCTGAAATCGCCTCCAGTAAGCCCAAGCCGTAAATCTGGTTGCCCACACGTGGCGAGTAGGTGATGCCGTCCGCCAGTGCCCCATCTGACAAGCCTTCAATGCGGTAACTGGGGGCACGCAAGCTGTACGGCGTGCCGTCGGCAAACGTACCGCTCACTTCGGTATACTCAATGGCGATGCTCCCTTCGGCTTGATAACCGGCGATGCTCATGTCTTGAAGTTGCCCCCCGTAGATGGGGTCGGCAAGCGTTTCGCCATGTAGCCCCTGTTGGTTGATTGCCAAGCGGATGAGCAAGCCACCCCCCTGTGCCAGCGGTTGCCCGCGCCCATCCGCCACATGGCAACCCTCGCATGAGGTCGCGTTCAAGATCGGACCCAACCCATCACTGATGGCATCCACCGTGCCGAGCGGTTCAAATACCATGGCGAAGAATTCATCCCCTTCGTCATGGGCGGTGATTTGCGCGTCGTTCAGGTTATTGAGCGCGTGGGCAAACGCATCAGCGGTGAGGTCATCAAAGGTATGGTCGCCCCCCGCATAAACGAGGAGAGCCTCTTCAATGGCGACT
The DNA here is from genome assembly GCA_903877335.1 of uncultured Chloroflexota bacterium. Lineage (GTDB taxonomy): Bacteria > Chloroflexota > Anaerolineae > Aggregatilineales > Phototrophicaceae > CAIRDJ01. Next base: position 3,368 of record CAIRDJ010000474.1, read on the forward strand.
GTTCCCGCTTGGTTCTGGTTGTTATGGTTATTGTCGCGGTTGCGCTGTCCATCGCCGCGTCGTCCGTCACCACGTTGCCCATCACCGTGTTGCCCATCATTGGGGCGCGGCGGAGGTGGGTTTTGTTGTGCGAAGCTGATGCTGGCGCTCAAGAGCAAACAAATAAGCGTTATACTGGCAAAAACTTTCCACATGATTGTGACTCCTCTACATCAATACGGTCAAGTGAATTTGAAGTTGTTGCCACTATAGCGTGTGGTTGTCAAGAGACCGTACAAACCATGTAATCTATTTGTAAATTCATTGGGAGACGGAGCGCACAGGGTTTGATAGAGATTTTCCCTTGCGTAGCGTATAAAAATCGTTTAACATCGCGTTCTGTTGTTCGCCGCTGTAGCTCAGCTGGTAGAGCAATGCACTGAAAATGCATGGGTCGACGGTTCGAGTCCGTCTGGCGGCAACGCAAAAAGCCACACGTCACGGTGGCTTTTTTGTTTTGTATGACTTGGTGCATCACCGCTCGGCACGCGCGGTGCTGTTGCGCACGACTCACTAGGGAACGCCCCCCCCACCGTACCACGCACTTCTCCCCGTCCCCCGCACATTCGAGGAAGGTACAAGGGGGCACATCACGAATAAAACCGTTGGCGGATTTCCTCCACGCTCATGAATTGGGCGGCGGTGCGAATTTCCTCTAAGCGGGCGTGAATGTCCGTCGGGCGGATGTCGTCAAACAACGCCACCCATTCAGTTGACCAAAACGGCAGTAACTCGGTGGTGATCTTGCTTGCCAAGCGCACCAGCTTGGGGTAAAGCGTGCGCTCAATGAACAGGCGTTCGGCAACTTTGGCGTTCGCTTCGGTGGCGTTGTCGCTCACCATGCCGACGGGGATGCCAAACAGGTTCAAGATTTCATCGCGGTGTGCTTTGCGCCCCTGTAAAAAATCTAGGTCGGTGTGACTGTGGGTGATGCTTTGCCACTTGACGCTTTCGCCCCGCAAGAAGGCGGTTTTGCGCTGGGTGCCCCCATAGCTACTGCGCCATTCACGCTGCACGCGCTCATAGTCGGTATCGCTGAGGGTGGGGGGGAGCGTGACGATGCCGGCGGGGATGCCGTTCTCTTGCCCAAACGTGTTGCGATTCCACTCCGCCATTGCGCGGTCGCTGGTGATGGCGACTTGCCCCGCCAGCAACGGGGACGCGCCGTAATAATCATCCAGCGGATGCCAGCGTTTGAAGTGGATCACCTCGACGCGCTCCAGCGGTAGCCGTTGCCCGTTCACCTGATAGACATACCCCCGCACGAAGTCGGTTTCGTCCGGCACAATTGCCACGCGGTCGGCGCGTAGCACCCAAATTTCTTGGGGGATGCCCGCGCTTCCAGCTAAAAACCAGTAGGCGTTCCCTGTCAACTCCAAAGAGCCGATGGTCTGCTCGATCAAGTCGAACGCGCTCAAGGTGGGGTTGGGGTGTTGGAGCAGGCGCGCGAGGGGGTGGGCATTGGGGAGCGGTTGGCGTGCTTCATCCAGCAATTGCAACGGCACGTGCGCACACGCTTCGGCAATGCGATTGACGGCATAATACACCCACGACGACGTGAGGTAAGTTTGCGCTTGGCGGTGACGGTCTTCCAGCGTGGGAAAGCTATATCCGTTGTGGCGTGCCACCGCCCCCAAGTGGGGAGCAGGGCGCAAGCGGTTGGGCTTGTTTAGCCACCGTGTGAAAATGTTTGGCATGTTGGTCTCATCCTCTCAAGGGGTGGGAAGCTACGCCCCCCACCCGTCCCGCGCTTAAATCTCAACGAGGTAAAATTGTCCAATGTTCTGGCTAGAGTAGACCGACACTGTTCCCTGTCCGCTCTGTTGTGCACGCCATTCCAGCGTGAAGGTGTGTGTGCCGGGCGCAACATTGGGCAACCACGACATGATCGAGATGCTCTCGTTGCGGTTGATGGATTCCCCATAGTTGAGAAGCCAACGCCCGTTTCCGTCGGTGTGCCCCGTGGGGACAACCCCATCAATCTTATAGCGAAAGCCCACCCCCTGACGGTAGGGCAACTGCACATAGCAATTCAACCCGATCATCAGGGGCAAACCGTGTGTTTCCATCGTGATCGAAATTGGCGGGTCGAACGGCACAAACGCGGTGCTACTCGTGCCATACGAGGTGGTGAACTCAAACAGGGTGACGGCGGGACGGCGGCTATGTAGCCACAACATGCGGTCGCGCAGTTCCCCGTTGAGGTCGTCGGCAGTCACCAGGTCGCCGGTTTGCCATGTGCGCGGAGTTGTCCAGTCGGTCATGGTGGCACGCCCTAGCCCAAATTGATGAGCGCACTGGCAACGGTTGCCTCGTTGCGGTTGAACGCCAAGCGCACGGTGGCGGTCAATTGATAGCTGTCGGTGTAGGGCAAATACGTGAGGTCAACGCTGACGCGCCGACGGTAGCCCACATACCACCCTGGACGGTAAACGCAGATGGCACTTACGCGCGTGTTGTTGACGACGGTACTACTGACCTTCCCTAGCGCGGTGGTCTTGTCTGGCATTTCCGCGCTCACCAGCACGCTTGCCCCGTCCACATTGCCGATTTGCCCGGTGAAGGCGGTGGCATGCGGTCCCGCTTTGTCCATCGTGACGAATTCCGAAAGCCCCAACAAGCTGGCATAGACGCTCCCGTCCACAATCCAAGCGAGGTCTTGGGGGCGGGCGGCGTAACGCATGGGGAGCGCGAAGCGTGCTTGGCGCAGGGTTGCCAAACTCAAGGGCGCGTTGGCATTGATGGCGTTGGTGAGCGCGGTTTTGCGTAGCCCATCAAACGCCATGAAGCGTTCGTTGGTGGAAGGGGTGGCACCGTCGCGGTTGATGTTGCCCGTCGTGGCGCTGTCCCCGTTCAACAGCACGTGGTCAATGCTGTCACTGAGGGCACGCATCGCTTGTTCGCGGTACAAACTCAAGACCGGCAAGACGGCATCTTCCACCAATTCCGCGCTAAAGCCCACGCGCAACGCCAGCTTTTTCGCCTCAAGGCGCACCACGTTAGTCCCAATTTTGCTGTCGGGGATGGGGTTGGTTGCCCCCAACGTCAGTTGTGCCTCATCGCGGGTTTCGCCCACATAGTACACGGTGGGGTCGGTACTTTCCGCTGGTAGCTCAAACGGGTTGGAGGGCATCTCGATGCTGGGGAACAAGGGCAAGATCACGTTATCCAACCGCGCGCGCGACCACACTTGCGCACTCCACAAATCTGCCACCCACTCATCCCCAAAGCCCACTTGCGTGCTGTAGGAAAGCTCGTCGGACTTGATCGCGGTCAGGCGTTCGGTGGTGAGCTTGTGCGCCAGCGCGTTGCTGTACGATTCGCTCACCCCTTTGAAGTGCTTGGTGTGGCTCAAGAGCAAGTAACCGTGTAACAAGTCGGTGGCGGTCAAGTCGTCATAGGGACTGCTGACGCGCACGCGCGGGGCGGTGTCTTGAGTGGCATGGGGGAGGCGTTTGAGGGTGGGTTGCTGTTCCATCGTGGGTTGTCCTGTGTGAGTGGGTAAGTTGCTGGAAGGGGTGGGTTGTGCCAAACGACTGAAGTCTAGCCCCAGCGTTTTATAGGCGGCTTGTACGGTGGCGACATGCGTATAGCGTGGCTCGGCGGGGGTGGGGGTCAGGCTTCCTTCCACGAGGGGCCAACGCTTGATGCGCCCGTCCGCTTCACGCTCGACCAAATGCGGAAGGCTTCCGCTTGACCACGCCAACGCGCCCTGCTCGATCAGGTGTTGGACAGCTTGCACGTAGTGATGGCGCAGGTGGAGTTGTGCCTCCGCCCAGATGCCAACTTCATCCGCGCGCAGGTCAATGATTTGCCCAACAACGGCGGTCTTGAGCGCGTCATCTTGCCCGTGTTGATACAAGACGGGGCGCACGGCGTACCAGTCTAGCGCGAGGTCGGTTTCGGGGGTGAAGTATTCGCCCTGCAGGTCACGCTGATGAGGCGTACCCCACACGAGCAAATAGCCCCCAATGCGCCCGCGCTCATCGTTGATGAATTTGAGGGTGTGGGTCATGTGAGTGTGTTCCTTTACACTGCTTCGACAAACGGTAACGTTCGGTTACAGTTTCAGTGTGGGGGAACTCATGTTGGAAAGGGGGAACATTTGTGCGTGGAAAATTCCCGCACCCTCAATAGGCACGGGGTCAGATGAAGTACAGTGTTGATGGTTGCACGGGCACCAAAAAGCCGATCCGTAATTATTCCCCTACTGACACCACGCGCTAGAGCAACTGGGCGTGAACGAAAGCGTGTCCACATCGCGCAAGGCCTCAAACGTCGGCGCGTCCAACGTGGTATCTTGATAGTCCACGAACAGCACAAACCCCTCCCCCGCAATCAACACCATGCGTGAGAACGGCGCGTAGCTTCGCGCCAACGCCTCAAAGGTTGTGCCACTGGGGATGACCCCTGCGCTTTGCCCAGCAGTACGGTCAAAATAGGCAGTGGCAGCGATAGCCATGCTCAAAGGAGGGGGCGGAAGAGGCGTTTCGGTGGGTGCTTGCCCACTCAAGACGAAGTTCCCTGTCAAGAGGGTGGTCTCGACGAACACGTTCAATTCGCGCTCCACTTCCTCACAATAGTTGCCACTTTCGGTTGCCGTCAGCGGGGTGAAAACGTCTTGCCGTCGCAAGAGGGTGATGAGGTTGTGCGTGGAGCGGGCGCACCGCATGAGCGGATCATCCCCAATCCAAGACGGGGGGCGCACGCCGCGCGCAATCAGCAAATCGGCAAGCAACTCCAGATCATGGCGCACGTCCCGCGCCAGCGCGTAAGGCGTGGTCGGGTTCACGCCAAACCAACCCAACGGGCGATCATTGGAGAACGCGCCCGCCAACCTCTCCAGATCAAGGCGCACCAGCAAGGGCATCTGTGGATCATCGACGTTGTAGCTTCCGCTCCAACCGGACGGCGGGGTGCCCAATGTCGCCACCGCCAACACTTCTAAATCGTTGCGAACTGCCAGCAAGATTCGCGCGGTGGCATCCTGTTCGGGGCGCAAGAACTGGTTGATGTCTGGCAGAGGAGTGGGGGTGGGGTTAGTTGTGGCAGTGGGAATGGCAAAGGCGGCGAGCGTCGCCGTGGGCGTTGGGGTGGGGGTTTGTGCCCCAACCCGCCCCACCGTGAAGAGCATCACCGCCAAAATCAATTGAACGAGCACCTGAGTTTTCATCCCATCCATCCTTTCACCACTCCCATGCGCAACCTAGAGCGCGTTCAAAAAGACTTGTTGCCCGTTCACATTTATGTACCAATTGGGCATCCAAGTGATGCCGAATAGCTCGACATGGATGTCCTTTTTATAGGGTGTCACCCTATAATCTTGGACTTGATTGGTAATGCCCACCCACTTTTGATTCAACTTGCTCAGTTCTGCCTCAAATAGCTGTTCGACCTGAGCGATCTCTTGCTCAATCTCCGCGATAACTGCATGGGACTCGTCAAGGTCTTCTTTGGTCTGGCGACGTTGACGACTGGCAGAGCTGGCGCGTGAGAGGGTGTAAGCGTAGCGTTTGTTGAGGATGCTGATGAACGCTTCGCCCGCGGTGAAAAGTTCCTCGCGCTGGCGGTCGGTCAGTTCCTTCTTTTCCGCCTGAAGTTCACGGTTTTTCTTGCGCAGTCTGTCATCTAGGCGATCCATTAGCTTCTCGAACTTCTCGGTCAGCTTGTCCACTTCAGCATCACGCCCTTCACGCGCCGCCTGTTGCACCATGGCTTGAAAGACGCTGAAGTCTTTGTTGGGGTCGCCATAGATGCCCAGCGTGGGGTTCATCGGGATGGTCAGGTTGGCGGTGTTGTAGAGCATGTCCACCATTTCGCCCTCCAAAGCCTTGATGCGCTTGGGATCGAGCATTTCAATGGGCACGTTGCCGAACAACACAGTAGGATGGAGCGGTTCACCGCTCAAGCGACGCGCGTCAATGTGCGTGTTGACCACGTATTGATCCCAGTGAATCAAGCCGGTGCGGGGTAACTCCTCCAAGTGGAAGGAGTAGGTGCGGTCGGTGAAGAGGGTGGTCTTCTTGTCTTGATAGCGGATGCTGGCTTGACCCACCAGTTTAGGCTTGTAGGCCAAGATGGGGGTGGCACCACGCGCGGAGGTGTTGGTTTGTTGTTCCCACTTTTGCACCGCTTGCGCTTCGTTCATGGTTTCTGGCACAAAGTATTGTGGAATCCCGTTGGGAATGGCGGGGCGGGTGATGCCATAACCTTGTGGCACATTGGCAAACGAGATGCTTGCTTGCGGTTGGGTGGCAGGGGTGGGGGCACTTTGTGCGCCCACTGTGGAAACCGCTTGCCCATACGCTGGTGGGGGCGGATAGCCTGGCGCAGGCGAATAGCCCGTCTGGGGAGGGTAGCCTGTGGGCGCAGGTTGCGCATAGCCAGGGAGCATGGGCGGGGGGGCAACGGGGAACGGTTGAACGCCGTAGCCAGTGGTTGCGCCTGGTATCACAGGGGGAGTGGCTTGTGCCTGCATGGGGTAGCCACTGGGCATGCCATAGCCCGTTGGTGGTTGAGGTGGCATCCCATAGCCTTGTTGTTGCGGGGGCATGCCGTAGCCTTGTTGCGGGGGCATGTAGCCCATGGTTTGCATCAATTGAGCGCGTTGGGGTGCCATCAACAGCTTGATCTGCTGGCGCGTGAGCGGTCCGCTGAGGTAGCTCATCGTCCAGCGCGTCATCATGAGTTGGGGTCCGCTTTGGTTGTGAACGTTGTGCATCAAGAACACGCGCGAGTTCAATTCAGAAATTAGCGTGTCTACCTTGCTTAAGTTCAATTTAGAATCGTGCGCCGCCAACGCCTCTAGCCCCGTCATCACCCTGCGCTTGTCATTGTCGGACTGCAACCGCCCGATGAACCATGTGCCGGCGTTGGAAAGCCCCTTGTAGTCAAGGTCGCCGGGGTTTTGCGTCGCCAGTACCAACCCCAACCCGAAGGCGCGCGCCTGCTTGAGCAAGCGCAAGATGGGGTCTTTGGTGGGGGGATTTTGGGGATAGGGTGGGAAGTAACCAAACATCTCATCAATGTACAAGATCGCCCGCAGGCTACTGGTGCCGTTTTGCAGGCGCATCCATGCCAACAGGTTCTCAAGGATGAGCGTTAGAATGAAGTCACGTTCGGGTTGCGAAAGGTGCGCAATGTAGAAGATGCTCACGCGGGGCTTTAAGCGCACTTCGCCTGTTTGCAGTTGGACAGGTTGATAGAGCAGGCTTTGAATGTCGAGCGGTTCACCTTGCAACCACGACTGAAATGACGGGGCGGCAATGATGCTGTTCAAGTCCATCGCCAATTTGTAACGGCGTTTTTCGGTGATGTAGTTCTCTAGCGGGAGCACACCCAGTTGGTCAAAGGGGGGGCGTTGCACCTGAATAATCAGGTCTTCCATCGTGAGGTCGCGCCCTTGTCGCCAGTTGTATTCAAAGATGTTCGCCAAAAGAACATGCTCTTCATCTTCGGTAGGCTTTGCCCTTTTGCCGATGAGTGCCAAGAGCGCGGTAGAAATCCCGTTGATGCGCTCGCGGTTGCCCTCTTCGTTGGCATAAAAGCCCTCGCGCGGGGCACGCAAAGAAGCTAGAATGCTTATCGGCAAGCCGGAATCGCTGCCGGGCGTGTAGATGCTGTACTTGGCAGCGAGCTTCGCCCATTTCAACCGATCCGCCACGATCCCCCATTCTTGAAGCCCGTCCCGCCAACGTTTTGCCACCACCCCGGCATAATCCGCTTCATTCATGCCAGCGCGTCGGGAATCATCTGGGTGAATCCAGGGGGCAAAGTCGGTAGGTTGAAGCGTGGGGAAGTTGAGCATCAGGTTGGTGATGTCCCCTTTGGGGTCAATGATGATGCTGGGGATGTTGTCTAAGATTGCTTCTTCCAATAAGTTCACACACAACCCTGTTTTCCCGCTTCCGGTCATCCCCACCACCACCGCATGGGTGGTCAAATCACGCGAGTCGTAGTAGATCACGTCCGATGTGGTGGATTTGGTCTGGGGGTTATAGCCTCTCCCCAGATAAAATGTGGTGGGTGCTTCAATGAAGGACATGGATTCATTGCTCCTCTAAGGCTAGTTCACGGTCTGACAATCGTAGCACAAATGGGCGGGAAACGGTACAACTTTTAGCAGGTTATCCTGCGAGGTGCCCACTGTGCGCCAAACCTACCGAGCAGAATGTTAATATTTTGCCAACGAAACTTTAAAAAATCACAGTTTAGTATTCTCAACGAATGGGACTACAATAACGGTTCTTAGATCGAAACCGTTAAGGATAACCAAGATGGCACAAGCCCTTGGAGTGATACCGCAAGAACAACCCGTCAAGCAGGTCATGGCGTGGTTGCGCGTCTTACAATTTTTGAGCATCGGCGCGTTAGGATTATCCACCCCGTTCGTTAGTTTATATCTGAACGACATCGGCTTTTCAGAAACTTACCTAGGCATCCTATTGGCAATCGGTGCCTTACTAGAGATGACCCTCATCCCCGTGTTCCTCAACCTGGCAGACCGTCGCGGATTGCACCGCCTGATGTATCGCTTGTTCATCGTGGGATTTGCCATATCGAATGTGTTGTATTTTGGTTCTACGCATATCGCTGTGTTGACCGTCGCCTTCTTGTTGGCAGAAATCACCATCCGCCCCAGCGTTGTGATGGGGGGGCAGTTGGTGTTGAGCATGCAAAATCGTGGGGTGGGCAAGCTCGGCAACATGCGCTTTTATGCGGCGCTGGGTTTTGCGGCGGGGGGCTTTGTCGCCAACTGGTTGATTGGCAAAGGCGGATTCCCGCTGTCGTTCTTGGTGGCGGGCATCGTCGGGTTAGTCTCGTTGGTGTTCACAGGGGTCTTTCCAGCTTCCATCACCGACCATCATGAGAAGCACGCCCCAGCACCCCGTCGCCCCGCTTTCAAGATTTTGATGGTGGGCTTGTTCTTGGTCTCAATTGGATTACGGGCGGGCTTCGCCTTTTGGTTCATCCACGTCCGCAATAATGTCGGGGTCTCTGATGATTATATCGGGTGGATTGTGGCGTTATTCCCCATTGGGGAACTTCCGTTTTTCCTGCTGTTTGATCCGATGCTCAAGCGACTCGGCGGACGGTTGACCTTCATCTTGGGCTTGGGGGGCTTTTCGCTCTTTTGGATTGGTACGGCGTTTATCACCAGTGTATGGTGGTTGATCCCGCTGATGTTGATTCGCGGTTTGGTGTTCGTGATGTATCACTTGGGGACGTTTGTCTTGATTCAAGAAGTGAGCGACCCGCGCAACATCGCCACCAATCAGGCGTTGGCACAAATCACCATCCCCAGTCTTGCCGCCCTCATCACCTCTGCGCCAATGGGGTGGATTTTTGAGAACTGGGGGGCGTTGCCCTTCTTCGCCATCTGCACCGTGACAGGGTTAGTGGGCACTGCCGTTTTGGTGGTGAACTACCGCATGCTCAAGCCGATTCAGGCGGTCGCCTAACTTCATCTTAAACCCACTTCGCTTGACCTTGCCCAACCATCCCAAAGAAAGATGGCGTGGGCGGTCATGCGCGGGGCATGGCACGCCAATAAGTTAATCAAGTGGGCAAATTAGCCGCTGTAGCGTCCTGTTCCCGCGCTCACCCAATGAGCGTGATCGACCAGAAGGGTTTGCCCCGTCCTCCCCGATTGCACGGCATAAATTCGCCACAATCGGCTATACTATTTCTAAATCTGAATGTTGGCTTGCAACCCTATGGGAGCAAAAACGTATAGCCCAACATCGGAGTGTTGAAAACGGCAAGCGAAAGCGATCAACCCCGTGTCTGACGCAACCATTACTGAGTGGGTTCATGCTGCGATCGATGGCAACGACGACGCCTTTGCAGAACTCGTCTATGCTTATCAAGATGCAGTATACAATTTATGTTATCGCATGTTGAACAACAGTGCCGAAGCAGAGGATGCAACCCAAGAAGCGTTCTTGCGCGCTTATAACAATCTCGAGCGATATGATGTGGCACGATCGTTTAAGACGTGGGTCATGAGCATTGCGTCGAATTATTGCATTGATATTATCCGAAAGCGACGTTTGCAGTTGTTGTCAATGGATGAACCGCTGTCCAGCGAGGATATGTTGAACTTAACAAGCCGAATTGAAGACAGTCCAGAACGCTTGGCGATACGCGCCGAGCAATCGGAACAAATTCAAGCCCTGTTAGAGACCTTGCCACCGGACTATAAAGCAGCGGTCATCTTGAAATACTGGTATGACTATTCTTATTTGGAAATTGCAGACGCGCTAGACACCACAGAAGGCGCTGTGAAAAGCCGGTTGTTCCGTGCGCGGCAAATGTTAGCAGACCATGCCAAATGGATGGCAAATGACGATGATGAGATGCCATCAACGAGCGCATTGAGGAGGCGAGAGTAATGGCAAACCAATCCACCAACCCTTTACAAGATGCACGTCAACCGGTGCCGACCACCGAAGTGGTTACGCACTCGTTGAACGCTCAGGAGGAGGAGCTACACGCAGTTGCCGATGTTGACTGGTTGCTTCGGCAGGCACGCCCCCACGCCTTGCCCAACCGCGAGCGCAACGCCCGCAGCATCATGGACAAGATCGCCACGCGCCAATTGCCTGTTGCCCAACCGCACAAATCTGCCCGAGCGTTGGCTTTCAGCTTAACGGTGATGGCGAGTTTTTGTGTGATTATGGGGACGCTGCTGGTGCTGGCAGGGTGGCTAATTTTCAACAGTGGCATCCTTTTGAGCGCGTTGGCGCAGGTGCTGGTGGGACTGGTGGGCATGGTGTTGGCGTTCGTGCGTTTAGTCACCCAAGTTATGACGCAAACCCTCGCGCAGTATCCGCTTTTGGGCGCGGGGGTGGTGTTCATCCCGTTGGCAATCATTGGCTTGCGCCGTTTGTGCAGTGGAAAGAATGAACCGCACCGATGATGCTCAAGGCTAAATTTTCCACTTCGCGCCGTCGCGGGCAATTGATCTTGGTTGTCGCCCTCTTCATATTGGTCATTTTGGGCAACTTGGTTTCGCGCGCAATTTTTAATGGGATGCGGCAAGGTGTGATCTATCGCGTTGGAGAGGTCATTCAAATTGAGGACGATGTGACGGGGATGCTGGTCGCCACTGGGGAAACCATCCACATGGTGGACGGTGTGCACATTGACGGGCAACTCTTGGCGATAGGGACGGATTTGCACATTAGCGGGGAGGTGCTGGGGGATGTCACCTTGCTGGGCGAAACCGTGCAAGCGGACTTAACCGCGCATGGGAAAAGTGTGATTGCTGCCGAAACTGCCACCCTGAACGGGCAGTTTGACGGGGATGTCTTGGCGATGGCAAACGCTTTTACCCTCTCCCCATCGGTCAGCAGCGGCGGGCGTGTGATCGGTTGCTACGAAACCTTAAGCAACTCGGCAGATGTTCGGGTGGCGGACTGTGAATATAAGTTGGTGCGTGACCACCTTCGCCAGACGGTTCTCAATTTTAGCCAACTGTCTTGGCTCTCCCTCACCCGCCCCAAGTGGCTAACCACCCTCCTCTCTCCGTTTCCCTCGTTGCGAAATGGGCTATGGTTCATCGCCATGTCTGCCTTCCTCACGCTTTTGTTCCCCCAACGCTTCGTCCATGCGCGTGAATCCTTGCTTCAACGCCCCGTTCGTGCGGTGCTGATTGGGATATTCATCTTGCTCCTCTTGCTGGGTATCAGTGCCTTGAGCACCCTTTTGGTCGTGTATGTCCCCGTCAGCACAATCGGGATACTGCCCATAATGGGGTTGGCTTGGGGGGTGCATAGCCTGTTGCAGGGTTTCGGATGGTCGGTGGTGGTGTATATGCTAGGACACTGGATCAACCTTAATTTTCGCAAGCATGATTTCCCCCCCTTCATCGAAACCGTTGTTGGAGGGTTCAGTCTATTTTGCGTGCTGTTGGTGATGGGTTGGCTCCCGTTTGGGGGCAAAAGCGCGCTCGTCCTCGTTTTTGTGCTGAGTATGGCGGGGGCAGGCGCGGTAGTTTTTTCGCTCTTCGGTACAAGAACCCTAAACCGTCGATGATCTCGTTTTGGGTTTTGGGCGGGTACGTGTATAATTCGGGCGAAAAATAATTTGTAAAAGAGACAAGGTTGATGTCCGACTTAATTGTGCATCAAGTAAATATTACCAATTATCGTCTGATGGAACTTTCAAAACTCGCCGATCAATATAAGCCTTTTTATGATTGGGTGGAGAAGAAGGCAAAAGCCATTACACACTCCCATAAGTTATTAAACGCTATCTTGCTAGAGTCCTCCCCGTCACAAATAAAGGCAATCCTTTCTGCCTGTTATTTCGACGCTACCATTGAGAAACCCGTTTTATTCGATGGAGTTGGACGGGTATATAAACATCAACGCGCCTGTTTTTACTTCTTTGCGTGGGTTATTCGAGATGCTCCACAGCAACGCTTGACCCCGTTAATCACACGGATGCACCACTACAACCCTCAACTTCACCAAACTCAAGCACAGATTGATACGCTTACAGAATTAATAGTGGCATATCGTAAAGTGGTGGGAGGCTTCGAGTGGAATGTGGTACGAGAGATTTTTATTGACAGGTTGGAAGGCTCTCGACGCAGCATCAGGGGGCACAAACTAGAAGCATTCGTTAGAACAGCGCTCATTACATCAATACAAAACCACTTTTCAATCCATAATCATTATGGACAATTTCAGCGCATTGAAATCCAAGATAAACAGGTTAAGATTCAAAATCATACTGTTGATGTGTCGGCAGTTTTTCACCCTAAAGACTCTGATTTACCCACTTTGCATCTATTTATGCCGATTAAGACTAGGGAAACCTCAGGAGGGGGGCATGCACATCTCTTTAGTCGAGACATCTTAATGGCGATTCAAACCCTCAAGGCACATGTTTCAAACTGTAAAATAGCCGTGACTATCGTAGCGGAAAACTGGTCGGTTTCCGAAATAGGTAATCTCGACAACTTAGTTGATTTGATTTTTCATTTCAATATGAATCCCTATATCTTTGAAGGGTTCGATGATAACTCTCAGGTGAAGCTCAATCAATTTGTGGGAGGCATCCTAAATGGTGAATGAACATCCCGTGCTAGAAAATCAAGTTCTGTTGGGCGATTGTAGCCAATTACTCTCTACGCTGCCGAAAACCTTCTTTCAAGCCATCATCACTAGCCCCCCTTATTTTGGGCACCGTCAATATTCAGATGATGCCCCCTTAAATGAAATTGGGCGCGAAACACACCTAGATGATTACCTGCAGCGTTTGTTGCGAGTTTTTGCCTTGGCACAAACAGTCTTGCGAGACGATGGCTTATTATGGTTGAACTTAGGTGATACCTATCGAGATAAACACTTATTGGGTGTTCCGTGGCGTGTTGCCCTCGCATTACAAGATCAGGGGTGGATTTTACGTAGTGACATCATCTGGCACAAGCCCAATGCCATGCCGTCATCGGTGCGGACGAGACCGACCACTGACCATGAATACATCTTCATGTTCTCCAAAAGTGAGAACTACTACTATGACGCGGATGCTATCCGCGAACCCCATGTCACCTTCACGGGGCAGTCTCGGATGAAGGGGGGGCGTAAACATTTGGGGGTGCGTAACAGCACACCCGAAGCGGGCAAGAATGGAAGCAATAGCAATTTGCATAATGGTAGATGGGATCAAGCATTTCATCCCAAAGGGCGTAACAAACGGACAGTTTGGTCGATCCCATTGGGCAAATTTAGAGGTGCTCACTTTGCTGTCTATCCTGAAAAATTGGTTGAACCCTGTTTGCTTGCCTCTACTAAACAGGGAGATTATGTCTTAGACCCGTTTGCTGGTTCGGGCACAACGGGCGTGGTCGCTCTCAAGCATCAACGATATTTTACGGGCATCGAGTTGGTCAAGAAATATCAGGTGATGGCACAATTGCGTCTGGATGAATTGGTCGCACAGCCTAACTTATTTTAGCGATACTGTATTGGGTTCATCCCTACCGAAGGGCATGCTATGGTGTTTGAGTTCAGCAACGAGATTTTCTACTGGCGCGGACCCGCGCCCTTCTTTTTCGTGAGGATGCCAGAAGAGCAAAGCCAAGACCTCCAAGCCATCTCCAACCTTGTCACCTATGGGTGGGGGGTGATTCCTGTAGATGTGCAAATTGGCAAGACTAAATGGTATACCGCACTATTCCCCAAAGACGGACGCTACCTGGTGCCCCTCAAGGCGGATGTTCGTAAGGCGGAACATCTTGAAGAAGGGGAGTTGGTCAACGTGTGGCTTAAAGTTCGGGAATAGTCTTTCGCCTAGCAACAGCAAGATTGGGGCTTGTCGGGTATCATAAGGGAAATGATACGCTCACTAAACAGGCTCGCAGGAAAACAAATCATGAAGTTATTTTGCAATGCAACCATCCTTCCCCATCCCTTTTTGCCCCCAACTGAAGCAGTGCTGGTAGACGATCACGGGCGCGTCGCCTTCGTGGGCAAACTAAACGAGATCAACATTCCCTCGCATGCGGAGCAGGTGGACTTGGGGGGGCAGACGCTCATCCCCGCCTTCAACGATGCCCACATTCACATTTGGAAACTCGGCTTGTTGCTCACCGTTCAGGTGGATGTGCGCGAACATGGCGCGGTTGGATTCAGCTCCTTGGTGCGCATTCTGCAAGTACATGCCGAACGCTCTCCCGAAGGTTGGATTTTAGGGCGTGGCTATGACGAGGCAACCCTTGCCGAAGGCGTTCATCCCACGCGCGAGGTCTTGGATGCCGTCAGTCCTGACCGCCCGCTTGCGCTCACGCGCATTTGTGGGCACATCATGGCACTCAACACCCGCGCCTTGCAACTGGCAAACATCACCGCCAACACGCCCGACCCGAACGGGGGCATCATCGACCGCGATGAACACGGCAACCCAAGCGGCATCATCCGCGAGAATGCGATGGCGTTGGTCAACCGCGTCATTCCTCCCATCACCGATGCCCAACTGGCGAACGCCATCCTCGCCACACACCAACACCAATTGAGATTGGGCATCGTCAGTGCAACCGATCCGCTGGTCACGCCCGATCATCTGCGGGTGTATCGTCAACTCGAGGCGGAAAAACGCCTCCTTGTGCGGACGAACTGCTTGGCAGTGCGACGCCTAGACGGAGGAATGGAAACGCTCCCCCTACCCGAAAAATTCGTGAGCGAGATGTTGCGCGTGGATAGCGTCAAGTTCTTTGCTGACGGAGGGTTAAGTGGGGCAACCGCTGCCATTTATGGGGAGTATCTGGATGTGGGGGGGCAGGGAATCTTGCGCTATGAAACTGCGGATATGTTGGAACTGATGTGGGAAGCACATCACAACGGCTATCGCATCGGCACGCACGCCATCGGCGACCGCGCCCTAGACCAAGTGCTAACCTGTTACGAAAGCCTCTACGCCCGTCATTCCCACGCTCCGCGCCACCGCGTCGAACATTTCGGCTTGCCCCTCCCAGAGCA
>CAIRDJ010000475.1 GCA_903877335.1 uncultured Chloroflexota bacterium
CCATCGGCGGCGGGGCGGGTGGGCATCCAGTTTTTGAGGTAGCCCATGACGGATTCAGGCTCTCCCACTAGGAAGCGTGCCAAGTCAATGATGTGCGCTCCTAGATCGCCCAACGCGCCACTGCCTGCTAGGTGCTTTTGGAATCGCCAACTAATCGGCATAGCAGGATCCATCCCCCATTCTTGCAGGTAAACCGCACGCCAATGATAAATCCGCCCTAGCTTGCCACTTTCAATCAAGCGTCGCGCCTGCACAATGGCAGGCACAAAGCGATAGTTGAAGGCGACCATGTGCTTGACGTTGGCTTTGATTGCCGCTTCTAACATGGGCTTCGCTTCTTCGGCGGTGCGTGCGAGGGGCTTCTCACAGAAGACGTGCTTGCCCGCACCTGCTGCCACAATGCACGGCTCGGCGTGGGCATCGTTGGGTCCGCCATTGTCGAAAACGTGAATGTCATCGTTCGCCAGCATCTCGCGCCAGTCGGTGTAAGCGTGGGCATAGCCGAAACGCTTCGCCGTTGCCCGTACCGCCATCTCATTGCGCCCGGCAATCCCTACCAACTTGGGAATAGCAGCAGGGGGATACATCATGTAGGGAATCTTCTTGAAGGCGTTGGAGTGTGCTTTGCCCATGAACGCATAGCCGAGCATGCCAATGCCCAGTTCAGGTGCGCCGTGATCGTCGGAAGAGGTGGTCATGGATTGGAAGCCACCGCTTTTGTCGGTTGTCATGATTGTTTTTCCTTGTGGTGTGCTTATTTATCAGAAGCAAAGGCGGAATCGAACAGGCCACCCGCCGCGGTGAATTCGTTGCGACGGACGACTGCCACCGCTTCTTTGGCACCAAACTCACGATCCATGCCGCTGTCTTCCCATTCCACCGACAGCGCACCGTGATAGTGGGCGCGGTTCAAGGCGCGGATCATCTCATCCAGATTGAGACCCCCCCGCCCCGGCGAGACGAAATCCCAACCGCGTCGGTTGTCGCCGAAGTTCAAGTGAGAGCCTAAGATGCTACGGGTGCCATCTAAGCGTACCTTCGCATCTTTGACATGGACATGATAGATGCGATTGGGGAAGTGGTCGATGAATTTAACAGGATCAAATAGTTGGTGGATGAAGTGACTCGGATCAAAGTTGAAGCCAAACGCGGGGCGGTGGTGGAGCGCGTCCAGCGTTTTCTCGGCGGTGTAAATGTCATAGGCGATCTCTGCCGGATGTGCCTCCAGCGCAAACTTCACGCCCACTTCGTCAAACACATCTAGGATCGGATTCCAACGATCAGCAAATTCACGGAAGCCTGCATCCACCATTGCATCGGTGGTGGGGGGGAAGCGATAGATCATGTGCCACACCGGGCTACCCGTGAAGCCGTTCACCACCTTCACGCCGAATTGCGCAGCCGCACGAGCGGTATGCTTGATCTCCTCCGCACAGCGTTGGCGCACGCCTTCTGGGTCTCCGTCTCCCCACAACCGCGCTGGCAGAATGCTTTGATGGCGTTCGTCAATGAGCGCGTCGGCAACACATTGCCCCACCAAGTGATTGCTGATAGCGAAGCACTTCAAACCGTGGCGGTCTAAAATATCCCTGCGTGACTGAAAATAGGCATCGCTTTCTAACGCCTTGTCAACCTCGAAATGATCCCCCCAACATGCCAACTCTAAGCCATCATAGCCGAAGCCAGTCGCTTTTTCTGCCAATGTCTCTAGGGGTAAATCTGCCCACTGTCCGGTAAATAAGGTAATTGGTCTAGCCATCTTGATGAAATCCTCTCTTAAAACTCGACAATAATTTCTGCACCCAAGCAGGTACTACGGGTAAGTATAATCGTTTGAGGGGAATCCACCAACAGATTCCCCCTAGTCACTTCGCTTATGCCAGTGCGTCCGCCATCAACACCAGCGGATGAACGGCAACGCGCCCTGTGGCATCATAGATTTGATGACGGCACGACGTGCCCGGCGCACTGATGAGCGCGTCCGCTTGTGTCGCACGGATGGCGGGGAACAGGCGATCCTCCCCAATCTTGAGCGATAGCTCGTGATGTTCTGCCTCATAGCCGAATGATCCTGCCATGCCACAGCAACCGCTGTCAATCAGCTTCACGGTGGTGTTCGGCAGGTGACGCAACATTGCCACCATCGTTTCTGCACCAATCAACGTGCGTTGGTGACAATGCCCATGCACATGAATCTCACGTGGTTGGGTGGGGGTGGCAAAGCGCAAGGGGTGTTTCGCCAGTGCTTGCACAAAGAACTCCTCGAAGAATAGCACCTGTTGCCCCAGCTGGCGGGCTTCGTCCGTGCGGAGCAGGTCGGGATATTCATCACGGAAGGCGGAAACACAACTCGGCTCAAGCCCAATGATCGGGGTGTGCGCTTGTAGGGCAGGGCGCAAGCGAGCGAGGTTGTGTTCGGCGGCGTGTTTTGCCTGCTCAAGCAAGCCCTTCGAGATCATCGGGCGACCACAACACGCATGGTTGCTCAACACTTCCACCGTGTAACCCAGTGCCTCCAACAGGCGCACCGCGGCGATGCCCACTTGGGGTTCGTTGTAGGTCATGAAGGTATCATCCCACAAGATGACCTTGTTCGCGGTGGGGGCGGTGGGTTGGGCATGCTGTTTGAACCAGTCCCCAAACGGTTGACGCGCCAACAAGGGGAGCGACCGCGCTTGTGCAATCCCTAACCCCAGCTCCATCCACGCGCGAAGCGTGCGATCGGTGAACGACCAATTCACCAACGAGCGCACCACAGGGAGGCTTCCCAGTTGGTTGATGAGGCGGATGTTGCCGAACACGCGACTGCG
>CAIRDJ010000476.1 GCA_903877335.1 uncultured Chloroflexota bacterium
CGGACGAAAGCGCATGCGTGTTCGTGGGGAGCGTGAGCGAAGCGTTGACGCATTTGCGCCAACATGCGCACCCGTCGCTCCAACACATCATAGGGGAATTTATACCCCCCTGCTTAGAGCAAGCGCAAGCCCCCATCCTGTCCACGCCAGTAGACTAACCGCCATGCCCACCCACACCACACGGGGCACAAAACGGAACGTCACCACATGTTCACCTGCGGGCACACACACCGCCCGCATGAACGTCCACGCCGTCCCGATGGGGACAGGTTTTCCGTCTACGGTAACTTGCCAGCCGGGATACATTTGGTCGCTCAAGACCAACACGCCCCCCGTACCGCTCACCGCAATCTCGACGGTGCTAGGGCGATAGTCCGTGATGGTTGCGCGATTGGTGCCGTCCCCCATTTCGCATGCCAGCGGTTCAGTGAACATGGCGGTTGTGTCAAAGTCAACCGCGGCACGCGCCCACGCCTCGCGGATGCGTTGGGGGTCTGGCTCTAGGATGCCGTTGGTAATCACCCACGCACGCGGAAACGGGGTTTCGCGCTCATAGAAGTAGAAGCCGTTAGCTTCGCGTAGCAACTCCCACCCCTCATCCTCGCGCGGGAGGTCACTCACCACATAGCGCACACCCATGAGGGTATGAAATGGATGGTTAGGATCAGGGTATGCCATCCCAAAGGCTTGGATATAGTCGGTTATTTCCAGCGGATCGTATCCGCGCACATGTAAATGTTGGGTGAGGGTGGCACCGTTCGGCGGATTGGCGTAGTAGTTTACACTGTCAACAAATGTCAGCAGGCGTGCATCCGCATCAGCAGGGAAAGTTTGCTGGACGGTCTCCCACATCGTGCCGATGGTTCCCCCCGTCTGAATGGGCGAAAGCGTGATGAGCGAATCGGTTACGCGCCACACATCCAACACCACCCACATCACCACGCCGAAGAGTGCCAAGCGGTGAAAGTTGGACTGGGACAAGAGCCACAATAGCGCGACCGTCCCCCACGCCCAAAACGCCCCGCCCATCAGCACCGAGCTAAACTGTAACACCCGTGCCGAGTCTTGGGGGAAAAGCCATTGTCCCCCTACTGGCAACAGTGCCACCCCTGCCAATCCCACCCCCACCCACGCTAGGGGGCGCAGAACAGGTTGAAGGATCGCTTGACGGGTGGGGCTGTCGCTTTTGTGCATCAGGGTGACAAACCACGCCATGATGCCGCACATGCCGAACGTCCAAAAGAACAGATAGCGGGCGGGGGCGCGGAACAGATCAAAGCCCGGCACCCAACGCACCAACAGCGTGAAGAGTCCCCCATCGCGCCCCAGTGCCAAGAGTAACCCGACGATCACCCACGCCACCCAATACCCTACCTTTGCCCCGCGCTTGGCAAGGGCGGGGGTTAACGCCAGTGCCACCAATGGCAACACCCCCACATAGGCGAACATCTCCTCAAAGGTGGGCATCCCCCAATATCCCAACGGTGGTAACTTGGGATGACCGAACAGGTAGGGCAAAACCAACGTGAGCAACTGTACAGGTGGCAAGGCGAACTCATTGAGCAGGGCGAGGGTGGCATCGGCACGCGGGCTAAAGGTGATGAGTTGGGCAGTCGGCAACAATGCCACCATCCCCAAGCCAACCGCTCCCACGCCTATCGACACCA
>CAIRDJ010000477.1 GCA_903877335.1 uncultured Chloroflexota bacterium
ATGATGATGAAACCTGGACGCACTTGGGTTTCAATCGTGCGCGGTTTAGGAAACGTCACTATAGCCGAACAGCTTGCCGATATGGTGGGCACGCAACAAGCGATCGAAGCCAGCTTCGCGCTTACCCCGACTGCGGTGGATACCGAAGGTGACGGTGTACCAGTCCCGACCACTCAAGACCTCGTCCCCGTTCTTACCGCCACTCCCTATAGTGTTGGCTAATCTTGCCTGCAGATGTGTGATGGTTAAATTCGCACATCTGCTTTTTCAATTGAATACTCATTGACTGTGACTTGTGTTTTGCTGATCTTGTTGAGTAGACTCAAGGTTACAGCGTTCCAACTACTGAGCAGATAAAATCCCTATGACGCAAGATAAAATTGTTGTAAGAGGCGCGCGCGAGCACAATCTAAAGAATATTGATGTGGAAATTCCACGCAATCAATTGGTTGTTTTGAGCGGGTTGTCCGGCTCTGGAAAGTCTTCTTTGGCGTTTGATACTATTTTTGCCGAGGGGCAACGTCGCTATGTCGAAAGTTTGAGCGCGTATGCACGGCAATTTTTGGGTCAAATGGAAAAGCCAGATGTTGACCAGATTGAGGGTTTAAGTCCTGCTGTTTCTATTGACCAAAGAGGGGTGAGCCAAAACCCACGCTCCACGGTTGGAACGGTCACGGAAATCTATGACTACATGCGTTTGTTGTATGCTCGCATTGGCATTCCACACTGCCCAACTTGTGGGTTAAAAGTGGAGGCACAAAGCGCACAACAAATTGTGGACGCGGTGAAGAGAATGGCGGATCGCACTCGCATTCAAGTGCTTGCCCCCGTCATCACCAACAAGAAGGGGCAACATGAAAAAGTTTTGGAAGAAATTCGCAAGCAGGGCTTTGTTCGGGTGCGAATTGACGGCGAAGTGCGCGAGTTGGATGAAACGATAGAGCTAGATCGTTACGTGAGCCATAACATTGAGGTGGTAGTAGATCGCTTGGTTCTGCGGCATTATGATGATCCTGAAAGCGAAGACGCGAAGAATGCAGAAACGCGCTTGACCGAAGCGATTGAGACCGCGCTTGAGGTTGGGGAGGGCGTGGTGGTCATCAATAACCTGTCCCAAGAGCCACCCCAAGATACCCTGTTCAGCGAGCATTTGGCTTGCGTCAACGGTCACGGGAGCGTCCCAGAAATTGAGCCTCGAATGTTCAGCTTCAACACCCCGAAAGGGGCATGCCCTAGTTGCCAGGGCTTAGGCTTTCGCATGGAACTTGACCCTGACTTGATTGTTCCCAATCATGATCTTTCTATCGCAGGGGGGGCAGTCGTCGCCAATGGCTTCCAGGTTGACGAAGGGAGTTGGTGGGGCGCGATCATTGAATCGGTGGCAGAGTTGCATAAGATCGACCTGCATGCACCATGGAAAACGCTCACCGCCACTCAACAAAAGGCAATCCTCTACGGCACAGGCAAGCAAAAGTTACGCATCCAATATAGCAACCGACAAGGCAACCAGCGCGTGTATGAGACCACGTATGAAGGGGTTATCAACAATCTCATGCGCCGTTATTCCGAAACAGCTTCGGATGGAATGCGCGAACGCATCGAAGAATATATGTCGCAAACCCCCTGTGAAACTTGCAAGGGGCAACGCTTGTGCCCAGAAGCGTTAGCGGTGACGGTGTTAGAACGTTCCATCGTCTCTTTGACGATCGAACCCGTCAACAAGCTATTGACTTGGGCGCGCGAGTTGTTAGATGGCACGGTGCTTAATGAACGTGAACGTCAGATCGCCATACAAATCCTCAAAGAAATCGTCTCTAGGTTACATTTCCTCAATGATGTCGGCTTGGGGTACCTCACCCTGTCGCGCTCTGCTGGTTCGTTAAGCGGGGGAGAAGCCCAACGCATTCGCCTTGCTACTCAAATCGGGAGTCGTTTAACAGGGGTTTTATACGTACTGGATGAGCCGAGCATTGGCTTGCACCAACGCGATAACGAACGCCTTATTCATACGCTGGAAGGCTTACGTGACTTGGGCAATACCGTTTTGGTGGTGGAACATGACGAAGATACCATGCGTGCTGCCGATTACATCATTGATCTTGGACCGGGCGCAGGGGAACATGGCGGTCACATCGTGGCGTTTGGCACGCCTGAAGAGGTGATGCAAGTTGAAACTAGCCCTACGGGTAACTTTCTTTCTGGACGCTTTCGCATAGAAGTTCCCTCAACACGACGCGCAGGGAATGGGCTTTCCATCAAGGTGATTGGCGCACAGGCGAACAATCTCAAGAACATTGATGTTGAAATACCATTAGGCAAGTTGGTCTGTTTTACGGGAGTCAGTGGAAGCGGTAAAAGCACCTTGCTGGTGGATATTGTGCACAAACGCCTTGCACAAGCCTTGTATGGTAGCCGAGAACGCCCCGCCAAACATGTCACCATTGAGGGGTTAGAGCATGTTGATAAGGTCATCAACATTGACCAAAGTCCAATTGGGCGCACCCCACGCAGTAACCCTGGCACCTATACCAAAATGTTCGATGCGATTCGCACGCTGTTTGCAGAACTGCCAGAGAGCAAGGTGCGCGGTTATACAACCGGACGCTTCAGCTTCAATGTCAAGGGGGGACGCTGTGAACATTGCGAGGGACAAGGGCAACTCAAGATTGAGATGCAATTCTTGCCTGACATTTACGTGATGTGCGATGTGTGTCAAGGGACGCGCTATAACCGTGAAACGCTTCAAGTGAAGTATAAAGGGAAGTCCATCGCCGAGGTATTGGATCTAACGGTGGAGGAAGGCTTGGAGTTTTTCGGGAGTATACATACCATTTATACCAAACTGCAAACCCTCAAAGATGTGGGGTTGGGCTACATTCGCATCGGTCAACCTGCCACCACCTTGAGCGGTGGAGAGGCGCAACGCATTAAGCTCAGTCGTGAATTATCCAAGCGGTCTACAGGGCAAACCATCTATATCCTTGATGAACCCTCCACCGGGCTTCATGCGGTAGATGTCAAAAAGTTGATCGATGTGTTACAACAGTTGGTTGACAATGGTAACTCGGTGGTGATTATTGAACATAACTTGGACATCATCAAAGTTGCCGATTACTTGATTGACATGGGTCCCGAAGGGGGGGATGCCGGGGGAGAAATCATTGCTGTTGGCCCGCCAGAAGCGATCATCACGGTGAGCAATAGCCACACAGCGCGGTTTTTAGCACCCCACCTCAATTCCCAACTTGTTTACCCCACTGCGTAAAAAAGGGAGTGTCAAAATACTGGTGATAACGTGGGAATGTAGTAGAATAATTGGGTAATCCAACTCTAAAAGCGAAAGTATAAAACTAGGATGAGACAGTTTCGTAAACTTCACAAAATTGATTTCGATGCCAACACTGGTGAATTGCATTTGGTGGGGGACAAGGGCACCTATGACTTTCCCGCATTGGTTGTGAAGCGTCAAAGTGGGTATGTCATGATCGGTGCGTACTATGGTCCCTTAGAAGTGGCGTTGCGCCTGTCTCATGCCAATCTTGTGCAAACTCTGCAACGATTGAAGCCAACCGATGCTATGGTGACCATGCGCCAAGTGGGAAGCACCAATGTATACTTGGCGTTGGGGCTTCAAGCTGATGGTAGTTTGTTGCTGTGCCCGACTGTTGCCGCCGATTCGCGCGGACATTTCACGGTTAACTTACAACTTACCCCAGAAGCGCATGCTGCTTTAGATGAGTTGTTGTTAGGCGTCGAAGAAGACTAGTTGATTTTTGGCTAAACTAGTCTATACTCATTTTAACATCTGAATCCGCCATGTGGAGAGACCCCTCAACTCATTAGTAGGGGCACCGAAGGGGCAAGCCTAATCAGGCGAAACTCTCAGGTAAATAGGACGCATGGCAGCAACCCTCTGAAGGTCGTTTGTTCACTGACAGGGCACGTAGTTCGACTATGTGCCCTTTTTTATTTGTTATCACAATTGTGAAAAGGAGTATCTCATGGCTACATTACAATACCCGTCTCATCTTTGGTATCAACATTCTGATGAATGGTTGTTGGTTGAGGGGGATCAAGGCACGATTGGTGTCTCTGATTATGCACAAGACGCACTGAATGATGTGGTGTTTGTTGAATTGCCCGAAGTTGGGGACAAATTCAAGAAGGGCACTGTATTCGGAACGGTGGAATCAGTGAAAGCCGCTGCAGATTTGAAGATGCCTGTTGATGGCGAAGTGGTTGCAGTCAACAGTGAGCTAGAAGCCACCCCCGAAACCATCAACGCACAACCCTATACGGGGGGATGGATCATCAAAATCAAGGTGACGGGTGTAGTCGAGGCGTTGATGAACGCGGATGAATATCGCGCTTTTTGTGAATCACGCTAAATGAATGAATGACGGGTTTTCACCCTCATTTGGTTGGTTGTTCGAATCTAGCGATAGGCAAAAAAAGTTATGAGTTACATTCCACATACAGATGCAGAACGTCAACAGATGCTTTCTGCTATTGGTGTCACCACCATTGAAGACCTCTTTGAGGCTGTTCCTGCCGGTCACCGCTTTCCGTCACTTAACTTGCCAGAAGCAATGAGCGAGATGGAAGTCATGGCGGAATTGCTGGCGTTTGCAGAAGCGAACGAACATTCGCAGGATTTTGTCACCTTTCGTGGGGCAGGGGCATACCATCACTTCATCCCCTCAGTGGTCAACCACATCATCTCTCGCGGGGAATTTTACACCGCCTACACCCCGTATCAACCTGAACTGAGCCAAGGCACGCTCCAAGTGATCTATGAATATCAAAGCATGATGTGCGCTTTGTTAGGCATGGAAGCCGCTAACGCCAGTCATTATGATGGCGCAACCAGCCTCGCTGAGTCGGTTACGGTTGCCCTTGAAGTCACGCGCCACAAACGCAACAAGATCATCCTTAGCCATTCCATTCACCCTCAATATCGTGAAGTTGTGCGTACCTACCATCAGGGCAACCCAACTCTACGTTTTGTAGGTGATCGTGGGCGGGCAGACATTCCCGATTTAATTGATATGCTGGATGACAATACTGCCATGCTGGCAATTGCCTATCCCAATTTCTTTGGGCAGATTGATGACCTCAAACACTTGGCAGACAAGGCACATGCTGTTGGTGCGTTGCTGGTGATGGTGGTTAATCCGTTGGCAATGGGCATGTTGAAATCACCAGGTGAGCTAGGAGCGGATATTGTGGTAGGGGAGGGGCAATCGCTGGGTATTCCCATGAGCTATGGCGGACCTTACTTGGGATTTTTTGCCACTCGTCAACAATACGTCCGCAAGATTGCAGGGCGCATCGTCGGTGAAACAGTAGACATCACGGGAAAGCGGGGCTTCACCATGACCTTGCGCCCACGTGAGCAGGACATCCGCCGTGAAAAAGCCACCAGCAACATTTGTACCAATCAAGGGTTGATGTCGGTTGCTACGGCAGTTTACCTTTCGGTGATGGGCAAAGCTGGCATGAAGCAGGTTGCCTCGTTGAACTACCACAAAGCTCATTATGCTGCCCAACAAATCAACCAATTGGATGCCTATGAAGTGGATATGTCGAAGCCCTTCTTCAATGAGTTCATGGTCAAATGTCCCGCCAGCGTACAACAAATCAACAATCAATTGCTGAATGAGGGCATCATCGGTGGGATAGACTTGGGTGAATATTATGAGCATTTGCGCGGGGTGATGTTGCTCGCTGTCACCGAGATGAACACTCGTGATGAGATTGATGGGCTTGTTTCGGCATTAGAACAGATTGCAAAGGAATAACACACGATGGAACCCTTGATTTATGATCTAGGCGCAAACGGTCGCACAGGGGCTTTACTCCCCAAGTTGGATGTGCCCACCAGCACCATGCCTGATGCTGATTTGTTGCGCGATGAATTGAACTTACCTGAAGTGAGTGAATTACAAGTTGTTCGCCACTTCACCAATTTGAGCCATTTGAACTATGCCATAGATAAAGGCTTTTATCCGCTTGGCTCATGTACCATGAAGTACAACCCACGCCTTAACGAAGATACCGCACGCTTGGCAGGTTTTGCCCATCTCCATCCGCTTGCCGATTCTACAGGTTCACAAGGTGCATTGGCTTTAATGGTGCATCTGCAAGAGTGGCTTGGGGAGATCAGCGGATTTGATGCCGTCAGCCTTGCCCCCGCTGCAGGCGCACAAGGCGAGTTAGCTGGCATTCTGATGATTCGTAAATATCACTTGGAACATGATGGCGAA
>CAIRDJ010000478.1 GCA_903877335.1 uncultured Chloroflexota bacterium
ACTTGTAGAACACATAGCGTAGATTATACGGGTTAACGACCAAATGAGAACAACTAAATTACTGATTTTTAGCAGAATCAGACGGAAGATAAAAGACACACCATGTGGTGTGCCACAGGGGGGCGGGGGTAGCTGTGACGGAAGGGAATTGAATCCCTCGCGCTGACGCTTTCGGTAAGGGTTAGCAGAAATAGGTTGGTTTAACGTAATGCCAAAGCTAGGGTGAGCATGCGCAAGCTGCCCACCCATATGCCCATGTTAGTTATGTTGATAGACTTCCCAGTCGAAATAGGTTTCAAACGCTTCGGCGAGCACAGGTGCAGAATGGGACTGGTTCATCGCAGCGTGGTGTTCAAAGCCATTCTTGCACAAGTACCGCATTAAGGTTTGCAAGTTTGGCACCTCAACAACCGCGCGACTGCCAAACGTATCCAGCGGGTCATTGACGAACATGCCATCCCCCACATAGGCTTTGATGACCCCGTGGCGATCATCCGTCGAGACGCGCGCGTAACTCAAGGGTCCGGGCGGGGTGCGCCCTTCGACAATGCCAAACGTGTTCTCATCGCCCAATGCGGAGCCTAAAATGGGAGCGTAGCCCATTTTGAAGTCGTCATCGAAGAAACTCTTTGCCCAGTTACCGCAATGGAAAAGAACACACTTATTGGGATCGTCGGCATAATTGTTGTTCCAATCCACCAACGCGCTGGGTCGTCCAGACGCAAGCTGTAAGGCGTGCATCGAAACCACGCCGGTGATGTCCACCTCGCAGGCACTCGGTAACAGTTGTTCGCTCATCATGCTCATTAGCGTACACACATTAACGCCATAGTTCGCCTGCAGGGAGTCCCAACACTGAATGGCAGACGCGGTGATGTCTAAGGATTGCATCCAGTCATCCAGCACCACCCCGATCTTCGCCATTTTTAAGATGGAGGGCGAGGGAACGGCGTCGGTCTTGACATAGGCGTGAATGCGGTTGATGCGGTCTTTGACCCGCGCGTCGTCGTCACCTAGCTTGCGAGCTGGTCCAAAAATGTCGGTGAGGTCAATCGTCTGAACACTGATGCCGAAGGCTTGGAGCAGTTTTTCGCTGTAGCGTGTGGTGTTAAACGCATTGGGACGTGCGCCCACCGCGCCAAGCCGAGCATTTTTTAGCCCGCGCACGACACGGCACACCCCGAGAAACTGCTTGAGATCGGCTTTGAACGAGTCCGATGCGGGGCGAACAGTGTGGTTTTGGGTGATGCTGTAGCGAAACCCGTACTGATACAGGTTATTGCACACCGAAATCTTCCCACAGAAGGAATCTCGTCGGCTAGACGGCATCAACAAGTCGAGGTCGTCAGGAAAAGCCTGCACCAAAATGGGCACCGTCAACTCCGAGAGCTTGATGGCATCCGCAATTCCCTTTTCGTCCCCAAAATTGGGCAAGCTGACCAGAATACCGTCAATCTCCTCGCGGTGTTGACGGAACAAGGCGGCGCATCTTTTGGCGTGTTCCCATGTTTCGACTGCGCCCAGCTTGGTGGCATCTTCATCCAGAATGATCGGGCGTATTTGAAATTCATCTAACACAGCAAGAATCTCTTGACGACCGTCGCTAATTAAACTATCGGGGAAGAAATTCCGATTGCCAATAATGACGCCTAACGTCATTTGCTTGTGATTCATAAGTGTACCTTTCGAGAAATAGAATTGAACAATGGGTTATAATATGCGTTGCACGGCAACCTTCCAACCGTCATACCACTTATCCCAGACGGCTCGGTTGATTTGTGGGCTATAATCTTGGTGCGTCGTAGCCACTTGGAACAAGTCGTCTAGGTTGTCATAGATGCCCAACCCAAGCGTGCCCGCCAAAACGGCACCCAGTGCAGACAACTCAACCGTGTCCGAAGTACGGACGACGATGCCTGCGAGGTCGGCAATGAATTGCATCAAAAACTGATTGCGCACGCCACCGCCGTCAGCGCGAATCAATTTAAGTGGGGTGCCTGCATCAACCGACATCATCTCCAAGACATCCCTAATTTGATAGCCAATGGATTCCAACGCCGCCCGAACAACATGCGCTTTGGTGCTGGCGGGGGACAAACCAAGAATTGCCGCGTGAATGTCTGAACGCCAATAAGGCGCGTTTAGCCCCACGAACGCCGGCACAAAATAGACTCCCCCATTATCCTCAACCGATTGGGCAAGTTGATCGGTCTCCTCGAAGGAGTCAATCAGATGGAGCTGATCGCGCAACCAGGCGATGGTGGCGGCAGAGTAGTTAATCAGTCCCTCAAAGGCATAAGTGGGTTGCCCGCGATGAACCCAACCCACCGCCGTGAGCAACCCGTTTTCCGAAAAGCGTAGGCTTTCCCCAATATTCAGCAACACGGACGAACCCGTCCCAATGGTGACCTTTGCCTCCCCCAGCGTGAAGCACCGCTGGGCAAACAACGCCGCTTGTGAATCCCCCATCACCCCGCAAATGGGTATAGACGAGGACAAGGCATGGTCAAGGTGAAGCTCCCCATAAAACGCGCTGCTCTCGCGGATTTCAGGGAGCGCGTGCAGGGGGACGCGAAACAAATCGCACAGTTCACTATCCCATTGCAGCGTGGTGATGTTGAACAGCAGAGTACGACTGGCGTTGCTGTGGTCGGTGGCAAAGGTCGCCCCGTGTGTAAAACGATAGATGAGGTAGGCATCTATCGTGCCAATCAGTGCTTCGCCGCGCTCTAGTTTTTGCCGAATGGATGGCTCGTGATGGAGTAGCCAAGTCAATTTTGAGGCGGGAAAGTACGTGTCGATCTTGAGACCTGTCTTAGCACGAACCATCCCTTCATAGCCATCTTGTATTAATTTCTGGCAAAGTGGGTCCCCACGGCGACATTGCCACACCATCGCCCCATACAACGGAAGCCCGGTGGCGCGCTCAAAAATGACCACCGTCTCGCGTTGGTTGGTCAGGCTAAGGCAATGTAAGTCAGAGGCGGCAAGATGATTCCTGTGGATAAGTTGCTGGAGCGCAGCTGTGGAATTCAGATAGATTTCCTGCGCATCATGTTCCACCCATCCCGGTTGAGGATAAATCTGCTGATGCGCCAAGGCAACGCTGTCCAACAAGTGACCATCCGTTTCAAAGAGGAGCGCTTTGCTGGACGAGGTACTTTGGTCTAAGGCTAAAATCTTCTTCATTGAGTTAGACCCTTTCCAAGAGGGAGAGAGCAAGTTTTGCCAAGCCCAT
>CAIRDJ010000479.1 GCA_903877335.1 uncultured Chloroflexota bacterium
GATATTTTCAATGATAGTCATGCTTTTTCCTCCAATAGGAACAGACCAAGATAATCAACCGAATGAGATTCAACAAGCGAGAAAAGTTCAACCCCAATGTGCAATACGTGATCTTACACTGTATCAAACTAGAATGTATATTAAGTTTTTTTGAAAATCGAAACATATTCGTGTAGGATGAAATGAGTCGATGATGTTGAGTGGGTTGGCATATCCATGATTGAACCAGCTGCAATTTACCTAGACCATTCCGCCACCACGCCTTTGGATGAGCGCGTCTTAGACGCCATGATGCCTTACTTTTCTGAAGGGTTTGGCAATGCCTCCTCAATTCATCAGGCGGGTCGGGTGGCAGAGCGAGCTATAAACCATGCGCGCGCATCCATTGCAGGCATATTAAACTGCAAGCCCTCCGAAATTGTTTTTACAAGTGGGGGTTCAGAAAGCAATAATCTAGCTATTCGAGGTGCAGCATGGTCACAAAAGCACAAGGGTCGCTCGCATCTTGTGACCTCCCCAGTGGAGCATAGTGCAATCACCAATACCATCAAACAACTGAGTGAACTGCAAGGCTTTGCACATTCTATCGTCCCTGTGGATGCTCACGGAATGGTATCAGTAGAAGCCCTGCAAGATGCGATCACGCCACAAACAGCCTTGGTTAGTTTGGTCTACGCCAACAACGAGGTTGGAAGCATCAATCCCATTTCGTCATTGAGAAGCGTTTTGCCCAGTCCCATTGTGCTACATACCGATGCGGTTCAAGCGGGTGGACAGTTAGACCTTGATGTGCAAAAACTAGGTGTTGATCTGTTGAGTTTATCGGCGCACAAGTTCTATGGACCGAAAGGAATTGGGCTTCTATATGTTAAAGAAGGCATTGAGTTACAGCCTAGCCAAACCGGTGGAAGCCATGAAAGCGGGCGTCGGGCAGGGACACATAACACACCCGCGATCATTGGCATGGCGAAAGCCCTTGACCTCGCATACGCAGAACATGAAAATCGCGTCAACCATCTCACGCGCCTTCGTGGGCAAC
The DNA here is from genome assembly GCA_903877335.1 of uncultured Chloroflexota bacterium. Lineage (GTDB taxonomy): Bacteria > Chloroflexota > Anaerolineae > Aggregatilineales > Phototrophicaceae > CAIRDJ01. The sequence goes on from CAIRDJ010000479.1 coordinate 1,040, forward strand.
TGATTGAAGGAATCTGCCGTACTATCCCCAACGCACATTTAACAGGGCATCCTACCACTCGGTTGCCATCTCATGTCAGTTTCGTGATTGATGGAGTAGAAGCCAATACACTTCTAATTCACCTTGACTTGAAAGGTATTTGTGCAAGTAGCGGATCTGCCTGCAAAACGGGAAACCCCGCTCCTTCTGCAGTTTTACTGGCAATGGGCTTCAGTCATGAGTTGGCACTTTCCGGGTTGCGCCTGACACTTGGTCTACACAACACCCCTCGAGAAATTGAGATAGCAGTTCAAGCAATTGCTACTGCTGTAGAACGGATTCGTCATCTTGGCTAATTACCATCCGAGCAAATCTACTGTTGTCGTCGCCATGAGTGGGGGAGTTGACAGCTCGGTAGCGGCGGCAATATTGGTCGAACAGGGGTATCGCGTGGTTGGCATGATGATGCGCTTGTGGTCAGAAGAACCTTTGACAGGAGTCAAACACAATCGCTGTTGTACCCCAGAACAAATTGCGGATGCCGAACGCATTGCCAATGACTTGGGCATCCCCTTCTATGTGATTGATACCAAGTCAACCTTTCGTAACACAGTCGTTCAGTATTTCATTGACCAACATAGCGAGGGGAATACCCCTAATCCGTGCATCGAATGTAACCGACAAATTCGATTCAAGTTTTTACTCAATCATGCTTTGGCATTGGGTGCGGACTTCTTGGCAACAGGACATTATGCTCAAATTCAACATGATCCCACAACAGGCTTGTATGGACTATACAAAGGGAATGATGAGCAAAAAGACCAGAGCTATGTGCTCAGCGTGATGGGACAATTTGAATTGGCACACACGTTGTTCCCAATCGGGCATCTACCCAAACCCGAAGTGCGCGCTATTGCTCAGACGTTGAATTTGAGCGTCCATTCCAAGAAAGATAGCCAAGACTTATGCTTCCTTGGAGACTCTGATTATCGTGGGTTTCTACACAGGCATGTTCCCCAAATCCTAGCAGTTGGTGAAATTGTTATGTCAACAGGAGAACAGGTAGGAACGCACAACGGGCTTGCCAACTACACAATCGGACAGCGCAAAGGACTTGGGGTAACGGCTTCGCGCCCCCTGTATGTATTAGATAAGGACGCTGAACATAACCGCTTAATTGTGGGTCATGAGGAAGAATTGAGCCACCTCCAACTAACCGCTAAACGGGTAAACTGGGTTTCAGGCATGGCTCCTACAGATGCTTTCGAGGCTGAAATCAAAATTCGCTATAAATCTAAATCTATTCCTGCGTGGGTTCAACCATTAGAGGGTCAACGCATGAAAGTATATTTTCGCACACCAGTGCGCGATGTCACCCCGGGACAAGGCGCGATCATCTATCAAGGTTCACAATGTTTGGGTGGCGGAATTATTGAACTTCAATCAAGCGTAACGAGTAACAATACTGCTTGCACGAAATCCGAATAGTAGAGCAAAAGCATCGTACTAGCCACGATGTACGGACCAAAAGGCATGGGAGTTAACCAAGCGTTACGCTTGCGCAAAATGCCTTGCCCTATGACATACAACATCGCGCCCATTGCCCCCAATATCAAGGCAATTAACACAGCAAAAATCATCCAACGCCAACCTAGAATGAGTCCCGCAACGAACGACAAGATCACATCCCCGAAACCAAAAGCAACCGCGTCAGACGGTGTCGAACGCAACTTGGACGATATGCGCACATATAGGAAACCGCCCAAATAAACCACAAAGAACACCGTGAATCCTAATGCTCCACCCAAAAGTGCTTCCCAAATGTGTGGCTCGGCAATGAATACATGACTCCACGCTGCATCAGTCATTGCCAATAGAGCCATCGGAATCATCACAGAATATAGAATGAGGCGATGCTCCAAGTCGATCACGATCACCAAAATGAATAGTGCTAGATAAATCATCCATAGGATGCTCTGCGCTGGATTCATGTGCAAATTGCTGGAGTATGTTTGAATCCAATCGATGCGCTGCCAAATCCCAACGAATAACAAAGGAGTTCCTAGCTCCACGGCAACATACCGCGTCGGTTTCATGACTCGATCACGGTTCATCACGCTGGCTATTAAGCCAGACATTTGCACGAGCGGGCGAGGTTTGCCGTTGCTAAAACTAGGGCGCATCGGCATGCGATAGAGTGGTAACTCATCTGCCAACCAGTTGATTAAAACACCCACTACAAAACCACTGATAACAAGCGCGACATTCAACATGAGGCTTTTCTCTACGGCAGGGGTAATTCCGGAGGAGGGGGGAGCAAATAAATGGACACCGCTACCACAATTAGGGACACTCCCAACAGAACAATGAAACGAATGATGTTGCTGATGGGGTCATCGGATAAGCTCGCCCTATGGTCATGGTCATTAGAATCTAGCAATGGTAGACGCTCAATATCCTCATCAATACGCCAAAGTGCGACGGTCACGGTTTTCAAGTTGATTCCAATGATGCAGTGGGCAACCGCAGGATACAAATTACGCCGTATATCCGTTTGCGACGGAATCGGTTGCGCATCAGGGTGGGAATGGTAAATGCACACCACTTCGTAGCCTTTGTTGTGTGCAAGAAACATGGCCCTAACTTGTTCCTTGCTGTCCATCCGATAAGCATCTTGAGGATTTGAGGAAACATTGCAAATGGGCACAACCTCTAGCACACGGTTCTCACGTCCAAACCCGAAACCACAACACTCATTGGGATAGTGTTTGCGTGCCTCGTCGATCATCTGATTTCGGTAAGCAGGTGCAATGATGATAGGCTTCAACTGCTTTGTTCAACCTTAAAGCCGATGATCTTTTTATCTTGCGCGGGAATCCGATTTTCGTAGAACAGTTCGACAGTCAGTGAGTAGACCCCCACAGGATGGGAGATTCCGCGTAGGTGCATCGTGAATTCCATGTTGTGGTGCATTGTTTCAATGATATTCAATTCACTAACGATGCTATCCTGCTCATTATGGATGACCAACACAAGATTAGGGCGTTCCTGAAAAGGTGTCACAATAATATGGACATGAACGCGAAACCCATCTGAATAGGGGGTAACTTGCACCTGCTCTATTTTTATCTCCGCTTTTGGGCGTGGAATTCCACTTGATTCAAAAAATGAGACGTCCATTTTAGACAAAACTCTCCTGTAGTCTTTTGAGTGCTTCTAGGGCGGTTTCAACATCTTCTTTGGGGACACAAAGATGGTCACGGCTATAGGCAGCATAAGGTAAAATGGATACATTGGCTTGGGCTAAAGCATTAGCGAGGGTAGCTATCAAGCCCGTCAAATCAGGTTCTAGTTCAACATCCAATGTAATGAGCTTATAGGCGCCACCTTTGGTATGCGTGGGCAAGCGATTAGCAAAGTTGGTATATCCCTCCTCAGAGAGAATCAAGGTGATCTCAAAGGAGTCCATAATGAAGACGAGGAAAGGCTCGGCAAGTTGCGCAATGATTCCCAACGCGAAGACGCTCCCCTGTGTGGGTAATTTTACCAGCACATAACTGTCCTCATCAACGATAAACCGCGCCTGTTGCAAAATAGAGGAAATAGTTTGCTTCACTTTAGAAATCCTCCTTTTTATTCATTAAAGTGATAGGTCGATTCTGCATAAAATCGAACCGAACGGTTCTTGAAACGATCCACTATCCACGATTGTAACTGTTGATTCTTCTCCTCTATATGACCATCGTCATGTCGCAAAATATCCATTGGATAGTTCAGTTGTAAAACGCGCCCTTGAACCACATGCCGACTGATTCCGGGTGGTAAAAAAGCTCGGTTTATGGCGGCATCAACAATGTCATGGGGATGATAGTTCTCAAAAGTGACAAAGGCAAATGCAGACGGAAACGCTTGCCAAACATCGTCAGGTTTGCTGCTCGCAGTGCGGCTCAACGTACTGTTTTGCTGATAGAGCCGCACAACTTCTCGTAGGGTCTGGTTGCGTTCTGCGACGGTGTGAACCGTGTGCTGCGCGACGATCGTGTAGGTTTTGCCGTCCTTTGTGTGAATCCAACCCAACCCCTCATCCAGTCGGGCATCAATCACATCTAAGTTTTGAAGCGTCTTCAAACTTGCTAAGAAGGTACTCATATTCCAGTCACTTAATGCATGATTCCAATTTCCTAGCGAAACATTTTGCCCATAGTGCACAATTTGAACTAGAATGAAGGGTAACTGTAATGCTTGAAAGGAATAACAACGATTTGCTCCATCCAAGATGATGTATTGATCTTGTGGGGTGACGGTTAGAATGGGGGGGTTTGTAAAGACGGAAGTCGTCTTCAAGGTGTGCATCAGGGGAAGCGAGCGTTGACTATCATGTTCCTCATGAGGAAGGGGATAGCTGGAGGGTATAATACGTAAGTCAGGAATAGAATTGAGACTGGAAGACATACTAGAAACACCTAAGTTTATTGCAGTTTTCATGGTCGAATAAAGTTAAAAACGAAAGGTAACATAACGGATGAGCCAACAAGATCAAGGGGCAGATGCCACACAAGGGCGTTGGTTAGTTATTCCCCGAACGCTATGCTTTGTATTTCATGGGGATCGTGTCCTATTGATGAAACGCGCCCCCCATAGGCGAATCTTCCCGAATTACTACAACGGATTGGGCGGGCATCTTGAACGAAACGAAGACCCTGCGAGTTGTGCGGTACGAGAAATTCGAGAAGAATCTGGCGCAGATGTGACAGATTTACGACTGCGCGGTGTCTATAACATTGATACAGCGCAAAACAACGGCATTGTGTTATACATCTTCACTGCCCAAGCACACACATACACGCTAAATTATAGCCACGATGAAGGGACATTGTATTGGGTTCCCATCAACGAAATTCACCAATTGAAATTGGTAGAAGACTTAGAAATTATTCTTCCTAAAATTTTAGAGATGAATGAGTGCACAATACCCTTTTCCGCACATCTCAGTTACGATACAAACGATCAGTTGGTTATGAGATTTTTCCAAGAAGAATAAATTGACCCATTCACCTCGCCTTCCACAATCAAAGACTACAGATTCAGCTGCCCAAAGCGGGCTTGCACCATCAACTATTCAGGCTTTAAGGCAATTGTTTGCGACCGCTCGCCTAGGACTTTACGTTGTAATCTGGGTCATCTTGATGTCCCTGCCCGTCTTTTTCGTCGTCATGGCGATGGTCGGGGAGTTTCGCTTTACGGCGATAGGAGTTCCGACACAGGACGTTGTACGCATTTGGCTAGTCAAAGAGCCAAACGAGCGTGGCTTTGGGTTTTCTGTCCCTCGTGTGGTTTCAAAAACTGAACATGAGTTATACGTCCAAACGAAC
>CAIRDJ010000480.1 GCA_903877335.1 uncultured Chloroflexota bacterium
CTGGGGATACCACGCTGTCATGTTGGCGGTAGTAAACGGTCAAGTAATCTTGCGCCTTTTCAACCAGTTTGAGCCACGCCTGCTGGTTAAGTTCTACCCCGTGATCCACCAAATAGCGTGCCAAAGTGAGCAAGACAACATCCATCCCTTCCGCTTGTAAGCTGTACCAGTACCGATGCATGGTGAGCGTCGTGCGGTCACTGGTCTCGATGAAACGATCCCAGTTCATCAGAATCCGCATGAGGGTTTGCTCTTCTGCGCCGCTAAGGCGTAGGTGTTCGGTGAACCATTCAAGCTGTGCTTCTGTCGTCACCATTGGATGAAGCAACGGAGTTAACAGGAGCAATGCTTGATGGAGGCGCGGATAGGTGGGGGTGCGTTCCAAGTGCGCCTGCAACTCTGGGCGCAAATGCTGAAATTGCATCAAGGGCAACCCATAAGAAAAGTTGGTGACAACCGTGTCGACAGGAAATGGCGAAAGCCGTTCGACAAATGATTCTAGCGATTGCAACAATGCTAAGGCACCTTCCTGTTGCGCGGGGGGAAGTGGCAGGCACGCTTGCAACAAATTCAACCGCAAAGCAACTTTCATGGCGCGGGTGACATGCCGCCCACCCAAAATCTTGAATAGCTCATCTCGCACTCGTTCAGGCGAAACACGCTCTAAATGGCTAGATACTTGTTTAATATCCTCCAGCGTTTGCGGTTCGATGCGAAAGTTGAGGGCAACGCTTTGGCGGATGGCTCGTAAAGCGCGTAGCGGATCGTTTGATAAAGAAGAGGGGCTACAGCGACGGATGACCTTTGCAATGACATCGCCTTCCCCTTGTAGCGGGTCAATCAGATGGGTGAGGTCGCTGTGCATATCGACGACCATCGCGTTAATCGTGAAGTCACGGTCAGACAGATCGGCAAGGAGGGTGTTTTCAGCGCCTCTAAACCGAGCAACATCAATCTCAATGCGCCCATACACGCTATGGATGATGGCACGCCCCACCCCACGCTCGCGGTCTAAAACGTAAAACTCCCCATTGAAGTAATTGGCGATCTGTTTGCCCAACTCTATGGAGTTAGTGGGCGTTGCTAGGTCAATATCTTTGATGGGGCGACGCATAAGCGCGTCACGCACTGCGCCCCCCACCACATAGACAGGATGAGGAAACTCTTCCAGGCATTCCTGCAGGGCGTAGACATCATCCGACCATGCTAACCGCCCAATGGGTAGGCGCGGGGTGAGGTCACTTTGCATCGAGCGCACTTTCGTTCACCACCCCGATGAAACACAGATTACGGAATTTCTCATCGAGGTCTAGCCCATACCCAAATACGAATTTATTAGGGATTTCAAAACCGACATAATCAACAGTGATGTCCACCTCGCGACGTGAAGGTTTATCGAGCAAGGTACACAGCTTGATGCTGGCGGGTTGGCGAGCTTGAAGCATACTCATGACAAAACTCAGGGTGTGTCCGCTGTCAATGATGTCTTCGACGATCAAAACATGCTTGTTGGTGATGGTAGTCGTCAAATCCATGACAATTCGCACCTGCCCTTTTGATTCACGCGCGCCTGTGCCATAGCTGGAAACCGCCAAGAAATCAATAGAATGAGGCAGATGGAAATGACGCATTAAATCTGTGAGGAATACCAC
>CAIRDJ010000481.1 GCA_903877335.1 uncultured Chloroflexota bacterium
ACCAATCACCGGTAGCCCCATCCCCATGTATTCAAACAGCTTGGTTGGATAAGCCATTAAATAATGTGGAGTTGCATGTAGGATGGATAATCCAACAAAAGATTTTCTGAATGTTTCAATCACTTGATCTCGCGTTAACCATCCCAGCAAGGAGGTTCTATCAAAACCTGTGTTCCCCACCAGTTGGTCTTTAAGAGTATCAGGATATATATTCCCCCCTAAAAGTAACTGGATAGGAGAAGTTTCCTCTAACAGACCCATTGCCGATACCATGTCAAGAGCACCTCGTTCTTTTGAGATAAGCCCTACATAAACTGCATGGGTTGGCATGGGGTCTTCAAGATCAGGTGTGATTGTAGGGAACTCTTTGAGTTGGGGGAAATTCCGAACGAGAATACTCTTATCAGTGGGAAATCCCTTTAATGTATGTGGGTTAGCGATAACAATTCCATTGAAGTAACCGGATGCCACTTTCTCAATAATGTCGACTGTTTTGGCTATCCAACCACGGAGAAGAGGATAGATCCAGTCCTTGGTTGATATGCTTAGTGCAAGGTTTTCATGGACATCATAAACAACCTTGTATCCTTGTAAGCGTAACAACAAGGCGATTGGGATTAATTCAGAATCATGAAAATGGTAGAGGTCAGCACGTTCTTCAAGTGCCATCTGATACACTCGCCAAGGTGCCATAAAGATACGCTTGGTGCGGTTGGTAAATTTGGGTACACCCCGTACACGAACACCATCTTCTATGAAGTCTTGATCTGCGACTGCAATGAGCGTGACGTTGTAGCCTGCTTGTGCCAAAGATTTACATTCTTTATGAAAAATGCGATTATCCCTTGCATGATGCACGCTACTGAGGTGAACGACTTTACCAAGCGACATTTTAATTCAAATCTCCTGATATTGAGGATATGCACTGTTATCTACCTTCTCCCCCACCACCGCGAGGATGCGGTCAAGGGGGGCATCTGTGCACTGGAGGTTCTCATGTAGCAGATCATCAATCCGCGCAAAGAACGTCTCGGCGGAGATGTCTGCACGATGCGCATTCAGCTTGAAGATGCTGGGATGAACCGTATCGCAAAGGGTATCCTTCTCATCGTGGAGCACCTCTTCAATCTTTTCGCCCGCGCGGATTCCCGTTTCAACGATGTCAATATCTTGATAGGGACGTAGCCCATGCAAGCGAATCATGCGGATGGCAAGATCAAGAATGGAAATCTGTTCGCCCATGCGCAACAAGAAAATATCGTTGCCGGCGGTCAAGCAGGCAGCTTGAATGACCAAGCTCGCCGCTTCTGGAATGCTCATGAAGTAACGCGCCATGCGGAAATCCGTCACCGTGACCGGACCGCCAAGTTCAATTTGCGAGGTGAACAGCGGGATGACACTCCCTCTGCTGGCAAGTACATTCCCAAAGCGGACACAGGTCATCAGCGTTTTAGCGTTAGGGTGAAGTTGAGGGAGCTTTTCAACAATGTATTCACCCAGCAGTTTGGTGGCTCCCATGACGCTTGACGGGGCAACCGCTTTGTCGGTGGAAATCAAAACGAACCGCTCCGCGCGCGACCGCATGGCGGAACGCGCCACGTTCAGCAGTCCATAGACATTGGTGGTGAGGGCTTCGCGCGGGTGTTCTTCCAGAATAGGAACGTGCTTGTACGCCGCCGCATGGAAAACCACCTGTGGCGCGTGCGCGTCAAATATCCGACAGATGCCTTCCTCGTGCCGAATGTCCGCCAGTTCAAGCGCCACTTCGAGTTGAGGATGCTTGAGCTTCAACCATTGTTGCACTTCATACAGATTGCTCTCGTTGCTGTCAACCAGTATCAGCTTACGGGGAACATGCTTACACGCCTGCCGCACAATCTCTGACCCGATTGAGCCAGCTGCCCCCGTGACGAGAATGGACTTGTTCTCGACGGGACTGGTATCAAGCGTCGGGTGGGTGGCGATAGTACGTCGCCCTAAGAGATCCTCCGCTTGCAAATCGCGGATTAGCATGCGAGGCGTGGCGGTTTGGATTTGGTCAACCTCGTCGGAGATGATGCGCACCTTGGCGTTCGTTTGCTGGCAAAGTTCAATGACTCGCCGGTAGACCGAACCCGTCGCATTGGGCAATGCAATGACAATCAAGTCAATTCGATAATGAGCAACAACCTCCAGAATGTCGTCTAGGCACCCTAAGATCGGCAACCCTTCGACTAACATCCCGACCCTGTTATGCGCCTCATCTATATAACCGATCAGGTTGAAGTTTGTTGAGGACGCTTGCATGTTCAAACGCAAAACCAGCATTTGCGCCACCAGATCAATACCGACAATCAAGGTGTGTTGCTTGGCCGGCGCCCCTGTTGACGATGCCGTGCGAAAGGGGAAATTGAGGCTAGTGAACTGGCGTTGCATGACTTTGACCACCCGCGAACGGTAGCGACTGATGACCATCAGCACGGTGGTGAACGCCCCCCCCACCACCACCACACTCAGTGGCAAAACACGGGGGCGTATCCAAAAGTCGATGATAAAAATCAAGGCGGTCGCAATTAGGTTGCTTTGAATCAAACGATAAGCACCATACCCGCTGGTTTGTGACCATATGCGGCGGTAGATGCCGAAGTAGTGGTAGACGAGGATGTTCACGCAAACGATGAACACCACATAGCGAACAATCTCCGAGAAGTCTAGGTCTGCCGTGAAGGAGCGAACCACCGCGGCAATGGCGTAACCCAGCACCACGGTGAATGCGTCGAGTAGCGTCCACGTCACCAGTTGCCGCCAATAGAGATTGTCCGCTTGCGGCAGGTCTTTTCTATAATCAACCACTGCCATGATTGTGCTGGAACCTCACCATTACTTTTAGCGCCTTTGCCATCCCTTTGCCCCCGAAAGGTCAACTTTCCGCAGCTAAAAACGCACCGCTTTCTCAGTTTTAAGTATGGTGTTGCAGCATTCCAAAACCTAGCATCACATCATAGTCGATTTTGGTAAAAATGAATCTAATTTGATGCTAGTAGTTACTAGTAGTAGGGGGCTTTTGGTGGTAAATTTTGGTAGTGGTTGCACGTAATCTCCAATTCAGGGCAAGTATTTGATTATAATCGGAGTTATATACGGCTTATGATGACAAAAAATACGAATAAAGGTGAAAATCCCAAAAAAAACCTAGTGAATTTGGTCTCTTTGCTGAGTTTACGGTCTGGAAAGAACTTCAGTCAGTTACGGGCAGAGTTGAATGCCTATCTTGGATATAATCTGACTAGAAGCATGTTTGATAATTATTTCCGCCAAAAAATAGACTTATTCACTCGGTATCCGGAAGAGGTCATTCTTGGACTTATCCATTGTTTTTTGACTGGCGTAACGGTCGACAAGCGTATTACGCCGATAGAGGCTTTTCTAATAATTAACTGGTCAAATTCATCGTTGAATTTGATACGTAAGTTGAAAGATATATTTGAGAAGGAACTGTTTGAGGCTTCATTAGAGGTGTACCTGTTTGAGCTGAAACAGGATGACGATGAACGTTTGTTGGAGAGGCTCGAACAAGTCGAAACCCAAATTGAGATTCGTTGTGCAAGGCGCAAGGATATGACGGTTTTAATGCAGGAAAGGTTGAGCGCAGACTTGCTCCCTGTCCAACAATTGATCCAGCGACTCAATACCATTATGATCGATTTGAAGCACTGAAGTTGACACGTCGCTTTCATTCGCCGCCTCAAGCAGACCGGCGCACAAGATATTTGGTTGGTGGGCGGGGCACAGCTCATCCGCGCGTGTTTAGATCATCACCTGATTGATGAGTTCATCGTGACGCTCACCCCAGTGATCTTGGGGGAGGGCGTCCGCTTGTTTGAGCCACACGCCATGCCCACCCACGCTTTAACCTTGCACGCCTGCACCCCTTATCCAAACGGATGCGTTCAGTTACACTATCTTTCATCACCCTAAACAATACACTTTTTTGAAGGATACCCTGACATGAACCGTCCCCACCGC
>CAIRDJ010000482.1 GCA_903877335.1 uncultured Chloroflexota bacterium
AATCCATTGACCAGCACATACTCACCGCTGGGGGTTTCGGTGGGAATATCTAAACGGAAGCGATCACTCAGGTAAATCATATCCTTGACCGTCCAATCTAGGGTTGATTGTTCGGGATGCGGTGGGGAATCAATGCCAGCGATTTGGGCGGTTTGGTCAAGCGTGAGCAATTTCACAAAGGTATTGTAATAGCGCATGTTGAAGGTTTTGTTGCGCCACGTCAGCGATAGCTCAATGCTATCCCCAGCGCACACTTGGGAAGGCGTATACAGATCATATCCGATCATCTCAAAGATGCCATAATCTGCTACCTGCGCATGAAAGGGCGACATGTCCACCCGATACACGCTGACCAACTTGGTTTCTTCTTGTGTCAAAAGAGGGGGTTCTACGCGGTATCGGTCTGCAAAGCGTTGTAATTCGGGGAAGTATCCCCAAACAGGTTGAAAGACATGTAAGGTTGGACGCTTGTCAAATAACTCTTGCATGTATTGGGCGCGGTTGCGGTCGATATTAAAGCTCTCACGCACCATAACATAGGCTGACAAAGGTATATCGTTACAAGGGTCTCTATCGGCTAGGAAAGATAAGTAGAGGGTGATACCATCCCAAAACCAGATACACTCATTTTTATCAACCATTTCAGAAAGAGACTGGGATAAACTATGAACTGGGATTGTGAATTCTTCTTCAACTTTATTGCTTGCCAGTTGTAAACTAGAGATACTTGGATACCTAAAACCTACCCACCATATATTGAGAAAGAAGAGTGAAGCATATAATACAATTAATAAAAGTTGTATATGTTTTTTGGTGTTGATATACAACGGTAGAGCAAGACAATTCAAAATAATCAGCGGGCTTATTACTTCTACGAAATAACCTCTTCGCATTGCTCGCCCTACAAACGCCCCAATCAAAGCAAAGATTAGCCAAGCCAATGTAATGCCTGCAACAACGCGATATTTCTTGTCATACCAGATAAAGGAGATTGTGATGGGTAAAAAGATGATTAGGGAAAACAAAAAAGGTAAACTACCCCCCAGAAAATTGCGTTGGAACATAGGGATGAATTCTCTATTAAAATGCCATGTTGATGATGGCTCAAAGGTGTATTGGAGACCTTGCTGTATATTTTGTATATATACACCCAACCAACCATTGATGGACATCCAAAAGATCACCAACAACACCCCAATGATCCCACCAAGGACAACCCACAATGGAGATTTATTATTCTCTTTATAGCCATATAAAGTTGCAAAAAGAATCACAGCGAATGACTCTAGTACCATCACTTGTTTAGAAAAGAAACTAAATGCTAAAAATACACCACTAAGTAGAAGCAAAAAGATGCGTCCTTTGGCGAATATTGCAACTAAAACAGCAATAGCAGTAAACATTGACATAACGAAAACAGGGTTGAATCCTTCTAAGTATCCTTGCCATACAGCAAAACAATATGCGAGAACACCAGAGATTCCGCTCGATACACGTGACTTTGTGATATTAAATATTATTAACCCAATGCAAATGGCATAAACGAAGTATAAAATTTGTGTGCCTACCTCAATCGACTCAAGATTGATCCCCATCAAACCTAAAAATGCTGCGCCAACGATAGAGAAGACAGGATACCAACTAGAGATAGGATCGCCTTGAAGTATTGTTCGACTCCATTGATAATAAATAGCCTGATCTTGTAATTGCGCTGATGTTAAGTCGTACATACGAATATTTACTACACCCAACCACACATGGAGGGCAGTAAATAGTAAAATCATTGTTATAAAAACTATTCCTGTAATATGTATCAACCAGTTCAGAAGGTTATCGTTATTGGTGTACCTAGACATGATCAATCTGCCTTTGAAGTTTACTGGAGTTTACTGTTCCACTGCCACGATACCCGTCACCCTGGTTACAAGCAAGGTGCGAATTGCACTCGGCGGGATCAACATGACAAATCACACGGGCACAATGCAAATAAACAGATGGCGATTCTCAATCAGTTGGGTTGCTGGCAAGCAAAAGGGCGCGACCATCGGCATGGTGCACCCTTGCATTTGGCATCACAAATTAGGAAACCTTGGGGACTAAAATAATTCGGGAATATCATCTTTGCTTTTGAACCCTACCTCCGGCTCAAACGCCATGACGGGCGTTAACGTGGTAGGTTGTCCCAAGCGGAGCAACGCGCTCTCTGCAGACTTACGGGCACGCTCATTGTGGTGATAGGTATGAACCGCCTGTAACGCTTTGACGGCGGTGTCCCCTCCAATCAATCCGAGTGCTTCGGTAACATGAACCGCGGTTTGATGTCCCGGCGCGTTCAACGCACTGATGAGCGCATCGACCGCACTTTCTTCCCGTAAATGACCGAGCATCTGCGCCGCACGTCCCCTAACAATCACGTCTTCCGTATCGTTCTGAACTGCATGAATCAATGCTTGGACGGCTTCGTGACCGCCAATCATTCCAAGTTTATAAACCGCTTTGCGCCGGCGTTCTTTGTTGTAATCATGTAATTCTGCGATGAGTTGCCGAATCTCTCGGGGGGCATCGGAAGTCGCCATCAGGAATTGCCTTTCAGCCTAAGCCTAACCTAGAACAGATGAGTAAAACCAGTTCCCACGCACAAGATTGTACATCTTTTGAAACAAAACTCTACAAATAAAGTGTATGAACTCAATAGGTGGATTCTAATTAATTGATGAATGCACCAAACAAGGCGGATGTGTATGAAGCGCAACACCTAACCTTTTATACCTGTGCATTGTAACGCTCCTGCCAGGAAAATACCACCCAGTTCGTGCGCTTTGCGCAAAATCCAAGCCAGACCTAGTTTGCCGTCTTTTACAGTCGTTTCGTCATAGAAATGTTTCAGCGTCCCCCTAAAAGTCCTTTATAATAATCTGGAATGCCAATTGAGTTGGCTCGTAATCGAAGCGGAGGCTATATGCGTTATTTTATTGCAGTTTGTTTAGGGTTGCTGATGGTTCACACCGTCTGGGCACAAGACGACGTGGCGGTGGTCAGCGCGGAACTGAACCAACACCTTCGCCAGATTGAAACTTGGGTGACGGACTACCGTCAGTTAGAGATGCTACAACCCGTTGACCGTCGCTTCCCTTCTGTTGCCACCGTTGAACAATTCCTGATGGACTCCATCACGAGCGAAGTCACCCCCGAAATCGTGGATGAGGCGATGGGTTTTTACGTCGCGCTTGATTTGCTCCCACCGAATACGGATTTGTTGGATGTGTATCTCGCCTTGTTGACGGATCAAGTGGGGGGCTACTATGACTCCACCGAGAAAACCATGAACACCCTTCTCATCAGCGGGGGCGAGCTAGGGGATGCACTACCCCTGTTGGAACAAACCATTTATGCCCATGAATTTGTCCATGCCCTCCAAGACCAACACTACGATTTAGAGTCATTGGGGTTTGATTCCGATTCTGATTTATCGTTCGACCAATTGATTGCACTGCAATCCTTGATCGAAGGGGATGCCACGGTGGTGATGAATGAATACCTGCTGGCAGTGTTAGAAGATCGCCCGCTTGCTGCTTTGGGCTTGCTGGGTAGCTCAGTCATGAGCGGGAGCATGAACCTCCCCCCGGATACCCCCCCGATTCTCATCAACGAATTGTTGTTCCCGTATGAAGGGGGGGCGGCGTTCGTCACGGAATTGGTTGAGGTGGGGGGTTGGGAACAGGTTCATCAGGCGTTTAGTGCCCTGCCCCAATCTACCGAACATATATTGCATCCTGCAACTTACTTGAGCGGAGAAGCTCCCCAACCCGTCACTCTCACCGAGATGGCAGTGCTGGCGAATGATGCCCAATGGCAACAGGTGACAGACCAAACCATCGGGGAATTTTACCTGCGCCAATACCTCACCACCCAACTAGAGAACAGCGTTGCCTATCCTGCGGCGCAAGGTTGGGGCGGAGATCGCCTGCAAGTGTATCGTCAAGTGGATGGGGATCAAGTGGCGTGGGTGTTAAAAATTGTCTGGGACACTCCCACAGATGCTGATGAATTTGCCCAGGCATACACCCAACTGGCGGATGCTCGCTTCGGCTTCGTGACCAACGCCAAGTCTTGTTGGCAGGGCGCAACCGACAGCATCTGTACGCTCACCCGCAACAGCGCAACGGTTATTGTGGGGGCACCCACGCTGGAACTGGCGCAGACATTGCTTTCAGACAATACTCGTTTTTAAGGGTAACAGCTCATGTGGCGAGTTCTTTTCTCCAGCATGGTGATTGGCTTTTCAATTGCCGCCCCAGTGGGTCCCATTGGGGTTTTGTGCATGCGCCGTACTTTGGTGTATGGGCGCGTGATTGGGTGGCTTTCTGGTTTGGGTGCTGCCAGTGCCGATGCTGTGTATGGGATGATTGCCGCGTTGGGCATGGGGCTAGTGATTACCATTTTGACCGATCAAATGCTTTACCTGCAAATCATCGGGGGATTGTTTTTGCTGTACTTGGGGGCGACAACGTTTCTTGCTCCCATCAAGCCCCTTGACTTGAGCAGTGGCGACGCTGTCACCTTGCCTGCGTGGCAGGCGGTTAGTTCCACCTTTGCCCTCACGCTCACCAATCCCTTGACCATCTTGTCCTTCTTGGGTATTTTTTCGGGCTACACCCAAGTTGGGACGACCGCATCGTATTGGGTGGTGTTGGGGGTCTTTTTGGGGTCGCTCTTGTGGTGGACGCTTTTAAGTGGGGGTGTGGCTTTAGTGCGGAATTATCTTCAACCGACCTGGTTAGGGTGGATCAATCGGGTGGCGGGGGCAATCATTGTGATATTTGCCCTGCAACTGATCTGGCGAGCTTTTGCATAGCAACCCATTGATACAGATAGAGGTTGTAGACGGGTGATAGGGTTTTGTGACACAACGCCATAACCCGTCACAACTTGTATTGTGTGCCAACTGACGGCACAACTTCCAACTAGCACATCTCGAATTGGCTTACTTGACCCACCAATGGAACTTTAGGTTTTCACTCACGGGTGGGCACAACTGCATCACCAAACCAAGATGCAAAACCCTCTTCCCGTTCATCCTTACGGACATCATTTGACTTGCAATCAGCCGTTGTAGGTTAGCGTGCTGAACCATCTGCATTCCTTCGGTGTGGCAAAATAGGGTCACAACCTATGCCCGCACCATCGACATGGACTTACCACGAATTTTCCCATTGCGCTTCATTGCGCGTAAAACGTCATCCACATGATCTTCTGGAATATCAACAAAGGTTTCGTTTTGACGAATGTCGATATGCCCGATCAACTTGCCAGAAATATTGGCGGCACTTGCCACGCTGTACACAATGTCACCTGGTCCAACGCCGGCAGCGCGCCCGATGTTCATGTGCAAGCGTACCATACCTTCCTCCGCACTGTATTGGTTGCGGTCGCCACGCACCCTGCGCCCACCGTTCGATCGGTTTTCACCGTAGCCACGTCGTTCGCCACCGTTGTTTTCATGGTGGAAGCGTGCTTCGCGTTCGCCCCCGCGTCGATCTTGGCGGTTGTTGCCGTTGGCACCGCGCCGAGCACGATCCGACAGGCTCACATCTTCGATTTCTTCCAGCGGAGGGAGTTTGGCGTTTTCGCGC
>CAIRDJ010000483.1 GCA_903877335.1 uncultured Chloroflexota bacterium
ACCCACCTCATTCAGGGGTCAAGCGTCGCCACCGAAGCCACGCGCCAGCAAACGCTTTACAACCGACAAGGAAGCGGTTGGAATCCGACTGCCAGCTTTGATAAGGTCATTCCATTTCCAAGTGCAGAGCGGGCGGTCATCAAGTATCGAGCTGGAATGCGCGTGTATCATGCCAAGTTTGGGGAAGGCACGGTCATTGAGAGCAAGAAAACCCCCGACGATGAAGAAGTGGTGGTGGTGTTTCAACAAGTGGGGGTCAAACGCTTGATGGTGAGTTTCGCCAAGATGGAGATTCTAAGCGAATGAGACCCGCCAACCGCACGCTACGACTGACTGACCACGAGCGCATACGCTATCAAGCGCGTTTACTACAGATAAATCACCCCGTCACGTTAGATGAAGTGGTGAACCGTACCCTACAGCAAGATTGCTTCTTGGCACTGCCACACTTGCCCACAGGCGTAGTTGATCTGGTCGTTGCAGATCCACCTTACAACTTGAACAAGTCATTTAACGGAACGCCGTTTTCTCGCCGAGAGACAGATGATTACATGGTATGGTTAGATCAATGGATTAGCCATCTAGTGCCGCTACTGAAACCTACCGCCTCGATCTATATCTGTGGGGATTGGCGTTCATCAGGGGCAATTGAGCGTGTAGCAAGTCATTACTTTCACATTCAAAACCGCATCACTTGGGAGCGTGAAAAGGGGCGAGGGGCTAAAACCAACTGGAAGAATGCTTCAGAAGATATTTGGTTCTGCACGGTCTCCCCGTCTTATACATTCAATGTTGAAGCGGTCAAGCTGAAACGACGTGTGCTTGCCCCCTATCGTGATGGGAACGGCACGCCCAAAGATTGGAGTGAAACCGCAGATGGGGATTTTCGCTTGACCTATCCTTCTAACTTATGGACAGATTTAACCGTGCCTTTCTGGTCGATGCCAGAAAACACCAATCACCCCACCCAAAAACCAGAGAAGTTAATTGCCAAGATTATTCTTGCCAGTAGCCATGAAAATGACCTCGTGCTAGACCCGTTCTTAGGATCGGGTACGACTTCTGTGGTAGCAAAAAAACTCAACCGACGCTTCATAGGGATTGAACAAGAAGCAGAATATTGTTTACTGGCAGAGAAACGCCTAGAACTGGCAGAACACCATCGGACAATACAAGGTTACACAGGTGGTTTCTTTTGGGAACGCAATACTCTAAAAGAGCAAAAACAACAACAATCAGATGAGACATACCCACTCCAACAAGAAAGGCTCATTTAGTGTGGCACAGTCATATTTTTCATGGCAATGCATGCCTTGAAATAGAAAAAGCGATTCTCACTCATTTACGCTCTCAAACAGACTTACTCACTTTAGATTCATTGAACAGCACTCGTGCGGCAGGGGATGCTATTCAGGCGAATTTGACAGGGCATTTTGGTGATTTAATTCAACCATGGGCGAAAACATACTCTACTCAATTCAGTCGTCGTGCTATGGCGGACTTTCAATTTACGGATATAGACGGCTTAAACTATGTCATTGATGTTAAAACACACCGACTAGATGCTGACTTTCACATGCCTAACCTCATTTCAGTAGAACGGTTAGCTCGTTTCTACAACGAGGATCAAAACTACTTCACCCTACTACTGATTAGTTATGGCATCCATGACGCACAAATTCAATTTGAAGCTGTCACCTTTGTCCCAATAGAATCCATAATGTGGGATTGTCTAACGATTGGCGCATTAGGTTGGGGGCAAATACAACTTATCCATTCCCAGCGGTTGCACATTGATCGAAACTATTCTAGGGGAGCGTGGATGAATGAATTTTGTGAACGAATGCTTACATTTTATCCACGAGAATTACAAAAGATTGAAAGCAGGATTCACTACTTCCAACGGGTGCAACTGTTTTGGCGCGGACACTAACCCCATGTAACACCCCATCCCCACGCCATTTGTCCCCATGCACGCGGACGACCCATCGGGCACGGTTAGGGCGCGTAGTCGTCAGGGTTTGGCAAATCTGCTAACATTTTCACAAAAGCCTGATGAAGAGTAAGAACATCCTTTTGAGTTTTAACGTCGGACTCAACTGCTTCTTGTCCCTCTTGAGTGAAAAAGAGACTATCCTCTAATTCTTGAGTGATGTCTTGTATATAAGCATGGGGTGTCTTGCTCATAGGATTACGGCATCCTGCAAGACGGCATTCATGAAGCGGTCACGGTGTGTAGCAACATCGTCGGTGATAAGGCTCACTTCACAATCGAGCAACGCTTTTAGATCCAACCACAAGCCGACCAAATCGAAAACACTCGCCCCTGTGCGAGCTGTGATGAGCAAATCAATATCGCTGGCTAGGGTGGCTTCCCCACGCGCCACACTGCCAACCACGCGCACGTTATATGCGCCGTACCGATCGGCAAGTGCTAAAATCTCTTCACGACGGGCGCGGAGCATGGCTAAGTTGGGGGGATGCTCAAGCATAACGGTTCCTCTGTCATAACTACAACGCTCTTGAGGATGGTATCACAAGCGCACGCACACAACACCAGCGGGGCGTTTTGACGGTGTGCCTTTGGTAGGAAAACACAAACCAAAAACTAACTATGTTTTGGGGCGCACTGGTGTATACTGTAACAAAATCTAAACACTGCAGGTAA
>CAIRDJ010000484.1 GCA_903877335.1 uncultured Chloroflexota bacterium
CTAGGGTGGGAACGTTGTTCTGTGGCATTAACGGATTGTTCAACCCTAGCGTGGCGGGGTCTGGAGTTGCGTTTGGTACTGGGGTGGCGATTGCCAAATTGGTGGTGGAGGGGTTGGTTGTTGTCGTTGTTGCTACTGTTTCATTTGTGGTGGTGGCACAACGGAAACCTAACCAAGATTGCTTGTCATTGGGCACCAATGATTGACGATGCACCGCACGCGCAAAGAAAGGCATGGCATCCCATGAGCCTCCACGTACCACTTTTTCGGTGCCAGCAATGGGACCTTGTGGGTTCAAACCCGCCGCAACGGGTTGTGCGTAATACGTAGCATCGTACCAATCATTGACCCACTCAGCGACATTGCCTGCCAAGTCTAACACGCCATAGGGACTTGCGCCCGCCGGGTAAGACCCAACCGGCATGGTGCCACGATCTGTCTCAAGCTCTGGAACGGGGCGGTTGGTCTTTGCTAAATTGGTGAGAAAAGGTGGGTTGCCCCAGGGATACACACGCCCATCCGTTCCGCGTGCTGCAAATTCCCATTCTGCTTCGGTGGGCAAGCGTCTACCCAGTATCTGACAGTAAGCAGATGCGCCATACCATGTTACATTCACCACAGGGCGGTCATTGATGATGTCCAGTACCGCGTAGGTTTGCCCGTCAAAACTCACATTACTGGTGTCGGCATCGTTGCGGGTGGCTAAACAGGGTTGCCCACTACAACCGTTGATGTGGCTACGTGCGCCCAGATGATTCAAGAATGCCATGTACTGTTGATAGGTCACTTCGGTTTGTTCAATGTAGAATGGGCTAATTTGTACCACGCGCGGGGGGGAAGAATCCTCTGCCATCGCCAGCGTGCATGCCCCACCGAAAACTTGCGTACACTCGCGCACCGCTTCTGCCGCTTCTTGCACAGTCGTTCCCATCTCAAAGGATCCGCCCGCTACTTGCACCAACTCCGTCTTCAATAGATCTAGCACCGCTGGCACGCCAGAGGTGGGCGCAGCAGGGGCAACGGGAACAATGCCTGTGGAGGTTGGAAGCAACAGCAGCGATGGATCGAGGGTGGCTTGCAGATTGCCAGTGGGGGGATTGTTCAAACTCAACTCAATAACAGGGGTGGCAGTGGGCAAAACCGGCAACTCAACCACCACTTCAACCGTTGGTGAGGGGGTAAAGGTGAGGGTGGGAATGGGAGTGGCGGTGGGTGGTAGGGGGGTTGCTGTGATGATTCGCAATTCTGGTGGGTTGGTCGGTCCAATGGCAATGCCCGGAACCGTGACCACTTGGAAGGCAACCAAACCCAAGCCGAAGGTGAAAACACATCCCGCCAGCAACAAGCCAAACATCAACCCGAAGACGAACCATTGCCAACCGGCATTTTGTCGTCGTCGCCCTATCGAGCCAAAATCCTTTGTCATATCAAAAATCTCTCCTTAACCTGGACGCTTCATTCAAAATATGCTCCATAATACGGGAAATTTGCTCTATAATAAACCGCCGTCTTGCTGATGCTCATTTTCCACCCACAAAATGGAAACCTATCTATCCGAAAAATCTTAAACTACGTTATGATAAAAAGAAATTAAGGTAAGGGTTTTTTGGGTGATTATCACGACTTCCACTACACTTAAGAGCAAAGAAGGGTTGCGCCCGATCAACCTTGCAACCGATTTAGGTCAGTTAGCAGACCTGATCGAACATGCTTTTCGACATACCATGGATGCCAGTGGAAAAGCCGCCATTCGAGAAATGCGCCACCTCAGCAGGATTGGAGGTGGGTTGCGCTTGCTAGGTGGGCTAAATAACCTTGCACAGGGAATTAGCCTCGGCTTTGTCTGGGTTGAAAATCATCAGATCGTCG
Organism: uncultured Chloroflexota bacterium; assembly: GCA_903877335.1. Classification (GTDB taxonomy): domain Bacteria; phylum Chloroflexota; class Anaerolineae; order Aggregatilineales; family Phototrophicaceae; genus CAIRDJ01. The sequence goes on from CAIRDJ010000484.1 coordinate 1,870, forward strand.
GCAACGTATCTATTTACCCCGCGCCAGACTTTCCATCTGATATGGGTAAGACCTACATTATAGCCAATGTCGCCGTTTATCCCGATTGCCGTGGCAAAGGGATCGCAAGCCGATTGATGGAAGCAAGCCTGCAACACATTCAAGAGCGAAATGGACGGCGCATTCTATTGCAGGTGGATATGGACAACAGTGTTGCCCGTCACCTGTATGATAAGCTGGGTTTCCGCCAAGAGCGTGCCTGGATACAGTGGCGCAGGCGTGGCATGGTAGTTCCCCCTCCAGACAGTTCTAACCCTCAGCATGAATTGTACTTGCGACGCTACCGCCATAAAGACTGGAAGCAGGTTTATCAGCTTGCCCAACAGGTACGCCCACCCCATCAAGGGGGGGTAGATTGGTTGCGCCCGTGCCACCCACAAACCTTCAACCCGCCACTAAATAAGCAAGTTTTCAACTTCGTGAACATGATCCAGGTTGAACGCTTGGTATTGGAAGATGTGCCTTCTCAAACTTTGTTGGGTTGGCTACAGTTTGAATCTCAACTGGCTTTGTCCACCCATCAAGTGACGTTGATGACCACCCCGCAACCAGAGGTTGCTACTTTACTATTGGGTAATATCGTGCGCCGACACTCCCTGCAGACTTTACAACTCAACCACCCCTATGATGATGTCGTAACCGCGGTTGAGTTGGAATCGCTCCACTTTAAGCCCATCCGTCACCTCATCAATATGGTCTATGCCCTA
>CAIRDJ010000485.1 GCA_903877335.1 uncultured Chloroflexota bacterium
CCACACTCAACAGCACCCGTCTTTCCACGATAGTGGGGGTGGTTGAAGGCTTAACCAACTTTGTTGAGTTGACGGGGCAATTGGCAGCTACGCCCCTCGCTTCTACGGACCTTCCTAATAATAGCCCTGCCAATTAGATAATCAACAGGAGAACAAACATGTTCATAAAAGCATTACGCTTCATCATTGTTTTCGGGATGGTAACATTCACCATGCAGACCATTGCTTTTGCACAAGATACTGTCCAACGTCAACTCAGCACCAATCAACCAATTGAAGGGCAGCTCTCATCATCCGCAATCGCACAAGTCTATACGTATGCGCCATCCGCATCGGGTTCGATAACGTTAAGCGTCACCAAGTTTGCAGCGGATGCCCTTGCTGTATTTGTCACGGATGCGTCTGCGCAACCACTCGGACAGGTGATTGATCTTGGGGTTAACGAAGTCTTACAACTGTCAATGATGTTGGATGACACCCAAGAGACGTTATACATCACCTTGTTTTCTCCTACCATTATTGAAGAGTCTCAGACAATCCCGTTCATCCTTAGCTTGAAAGCCCAATCACAACCCAGCATTCAAACAACACCAACCCTTGATACGATTGTTACGCTTCCAGCCCCAACCGTTGCCCCTGTCATCACTGAAGGTGTAGCGGTTACACCTACTAGTACGGAAGTTTCAGCGCTTGATCCACTGGGGCAAGCAACAACCGTCACAGTTGAGCAGTTGCAAACTGGAACGGTCTTGTCTACGGGTGGGGTGCAAGTGACCCTAGCATGGGAAAGCGCAACAGACTTGAACCTAGAAGTGCGCGATCCTTTGGGTGGAACAGTGTATTGGGATGTGCCCAATAGTGCCAGTGGTGGGGCGTTTAATGGGTTGAATACAAACGGGGCGTGTGAGAATGTCGTCACCACAAGCCCAACCGAGTCCATCAGCTGGGCACCCGGCAACCTACCGATTGGTAGTTACGAAATCTTGGTCTTCTACGTGCAAGATTGCCAAAATATTGGTGCTGTTCCGTTCACCGTCAACATTGCGGTGGATGGCGTACCCTTAGAAACCATCGCTGGCAGTTTGTTGCCGGGACAAAACTACATGAGTTCATTCTCACTAGATGCCAATGCTCAGTCATCGGTTGCGCAAGGTGGAATCAATCAAGAGACACTCCCTCGCCCAGTTGCCGAACTACTCCCTTTAGCACAACCCATCGCTATCGAAACATCATCCGATGGCTTGATTACCAACAATACCCCTTTCGCTGTTTATGCCTTTGAGGGAACACAGGGCAGCGTAATCAGTGCCTCCCTGACCGCTACCAGCGGTGGTTTGGATACTTACTTATTCATGATTGATCCCGCTGGCTTGGTCGTTGCCTCGAATGATGATGCCGATGCCACTAGCCGCAACGCCAGCATTCGCTCTCAAACCCTCAATGCAAGTGGGCAGTATTTGTTAATTGCCACCCGTTACGGTCAAACAGTGGGGGGAACGGAAGGTAACTATATCCTGAGCTTGACTGGGGGTACAGATTTGTTGGGAATACCACAATCTCTAGTTGACTTGGCGTTACCGAATGGTGAAATTGAGATCGCCCTGTTGTGGGATACTAACGCTGACTTGCAATTGCTCGTTCGTGATCCTTCTGGCGACTCGGTCTTCGATGATTCCCCAATCATTGAAAGTGGTGGACGTTTAGAACTTGGTGGAAATAAGAATTGCAGTGTTGCTCAAACTGCTGTACCCGCATCATACGTGTATTGGGCAGAAGGGCAGCGCTTGCGCCCAGGCACTTATGAGATTGACGTTTGGTATCAAAACAACTGTAATGACACGCGCCCTGTGAGCGCGTCGCTGGTTGGGGTAATCGGCGGTCAGGTGGTTATCTCCGATAGCTTTGCTCCGCTTCCACAAGAACACTACATAACCACGTTCACCGTACAGAGTGATGGTTCGATTGTACGCGGTCCTGGTGGGACTTCTGGCGGAAGTGAAACGATTAATTATCAGGGTGAAGTGGCAACCGCCCCCGTTTTGACCGATAGCATCCCCGTGTCTGGGATCATTGCGGATGATAATCGCTTCGATGTTTATACCTTCGCAGGTGAAATAGGGCAAACTATAACCATACGCATGGATGCTTCAACGGGCACGCTTGATACCTTATTGTTCCTGATAAGCCCAACCGGAATTGAATTAGCGGCGAATGATGATGCGATTCCCAATGAAACCACTAATTCGCTCATTCAAGAATTTGTCTTGCCACAGTCGGGACAATACGCAATCATCGCCACTCACTATGGGACAATCTATGGTGGGACGAATGGTTCCTATACACTTTTATTCTCGCGCTTGAACTAAGCCCAAACCTGATTAAAATTAGGGTGTGTTCCCTTAAATGACGCTCCATGACCATTTTGCAGGGTACATTATCCGCGGTGTTGGATGGTGTACCATGTTCCGATATAAGAGGGCGTTAAGTTTAATGCAGTGTTAGGCTGTGTATCTCACAATTTGGCAGGGTCATGCCATTGTCACAAAAACACTGGAATACACAGGACGGTCAACAACAAAGGTAAAAAATATCATGACAGAAGAAATGCAAAACATAGTAGAACCCGTTATCCAAAGTGAACTTGAAGTAACGGAAGCGGTGATAGAGACAGCTCCAACTAACACAATCAAGTTTGAAGAACTTCGTGTTGGGATGGAGTTTAGCGGTCGTGTGGAAAAGGTTGAGCTTTACGGCGCATGGGTCAATATTGGCTTAGATAGACCTGCCATGTTACATATTTCTCAGATGGGGCAATCAGAAATTCGCAACGTTCAAGACGTTGTTACGGTTGGACAAGAGCTTACAGTTTATGTCTTGAAGGTGGATGGCACAAGCAAGCGTGTGGCGTTGTCTACTGAGAAGCCAGTTGCGCAACCTCTTGGGGACATTCACAAGGGGCAAGAAATCGTTGGTAAGGTTGTTCGTATCGAGTCCTATGGTGTGTTCGTGGATATTGGTGCAGAACGTCCCGCGATGATTCACGTTTCAGAATTGGCAACAGGATATGTTTCCGCTCCTTCAGAAGTCGTTTCAATTGACCAAGAAGTTCGTGCTCGTGTTATCAAGGTTGACAAGAAGAAGCGTCAAATTGATATGAGCATCAAGGCAATTGAGCAGGATGAAGTGAACGCAGCAACTTCTCAACAAGAAGATGATGACATCCCGACCGCAATGGAGTTGGCTTTACGCCGTGCGATGGATACCAATGGCGGTGCTTCACAGGATCGCGGTACAACCGGTAAGCAATTGAACAATAGTCGTAAGCGTCGTCGTGAGCTTAACGACATTTTGTCCAGAACGTTGACGGGCGACAAGAATTAACATGATTCTGTGCCAGCGATGGTTCGGAGACAGCAACTGCTAATGAGTCGTGAAGCCCGCCCCAGCTTGGTGCGGGCAGCAACTTGTAATCGACTATAGCGGTTGCTCACCGCTTGCGCGTAGTGCTTGAATTAAATTCGATTTGTCTTCTAATTCCCACTCGTCTTGAGAAAGACGATACAGAACCAAGCCGTGTACAAATTGCTCGGTCGGTTGTTGATTCCATTTGCGGATGTAATCATAAACAGACTGAATCCAATCGTGAGCATCATCGTCCCACCCATTGTGCTGGGCATCATTCCATCCGCCCCGACAATTGCGCTTAAGGTGGTTCGTCTCCGTGATGACAATCGGCATGCGCTCCCAGTCTAAACCCTTTTTGCGCAAAATGTCAGCAAAAGGCTCCCACATTCTAAATCCAAAAAATTGCCACTCGAGTGGAAAATTATCAAACTTTTTGGTATTGCTGGGAGCATCTCCCGCCCCGCGTGAATAGCCATGTAGGGCGATCCAGTCTACATCAGTCGGTAATAGCAGATCAATGAGTTTGCTATAGAACACATTTGGAATGTCAATTTCTTGCCCATATTTTTGGAAACTTTCGGTGTTCGTCCCGTCTAAAGCAGGGGGAGACAAGCGATGTCCAGAACCGACAATTTTACGGACTCCTTTGATGATCTTGGCAATCCGTTCTGGGCGGATGGGCGTTCCAATGTTATGCCGATTTTCGTAGTCAGAGTTTTCGCCGGCGCGGTTGGGTTCGTTGCCGATGATATGTCCCCAAACACCTTTTGTGTTCTTGATGCCACGCCCAATGAAGTGGATCAATCGCTCATCATTGGTGGGATCACCAAAGGTTCCCCCGCCCCCTTCTGACTTAGCAAATGAGAAATTCCACCGCAAAATTACACGTACACCCGCGTTTTGCGCAGCGGTGTAATCGACATTGTGGCGACCTTCAAAGCCATGTGGATAGGTTTTCTCAAGATTATCTTCCCCACGACAGTAAACCATATCAACTGCCCAACCACGGATGCGATTGGCAACCATCCAGTCTGCGGCACCCTTCCCCCACTGGGGCGCGCCATCGTGCATCCCACGCACAGGGTGGTTGGGAACTTGGAGAGGGGTAATGATTTTGAGTTCAGGACCCGTTTCAACCGGGAGTGTCGAGACGTCACCGTTGTAGATCACATAATCAACATGTGCCCAACCTTCCTTCGTGTTGTGCAGAATGCGATACCATTTTTTGTCGCTGGAAATAGCCAGCACTTGTAGCGCATCCCCCTTGCGGGCAGTATAAATTGGTGGATTGAAATGCTTGCTTGGACCTGAACGCACATTCACCGCATTTTTGAAAATGGCATTGAGTTCAGAACCCGTTTCAATAGGGAGAGTCGTGATGTCACCGTTGTGGGTTATGTAATCTGCAGGTGCCCAACCTTCATTCGCGTTGTGCAGGATGCGAAACCATTGTTTGTCGCTAGAAATAGCCAGCACTTGGAGCGCATCCCCCTTAGGAGCGGTGTAGAGCCGAGGTTTGAAGTTCTCGCTGGGACCCGAACGCACATTCACCGTGTATTTGAAAGTCGCCTTAAAGCCAGATTGGGTGCGGTTCGTGTCGGTTGAACCTTGGTGGGGAGCGATAACCTTGAGTTCAGAACCCGTTTCAACTGGCAGAGTCGTGATGTCACCGTTGTAGGTTACGTAATCTACGGGTGCCCAACCTTCCTTCGTGTTGTGCAGAATGCGAAACCATTGCTTGTCGCTAGAAATAGCCAGCACTTGGAGCGCATCCCCCTTAGGACCGGTGTAGAGCCGAGGTTTGAAGCTCTCGCTGGGACCTGAACGCACATTCACCGTGTATTTGAAAGTTGCATTGGAGTCAGTTTGGGTGGGGCGTGTGTCGGGAGGGGGAATGAGATAGTCTGCAGGATCAACACTATCGTTGTAGTAGTGAATGTCACGCCCATCAGTTGTGCGATAGGATGTTTGCCCTGCTTCCGTTGCACCTATCTTTTTGACAATCACCTTCAGTTGAGAACCAATGGCGCTTCCTGTGCTGCCTGCCAAACCAATGACATCACCCTGTTGAACCTGTTGCCCAACCGTTACTTGTATGTTGAACAGGTGACAGTAGACGGTTTGATAAATGGTCTCCCCATCAAGGTGCTCAAGGGTAATGGTGTTGCCATATGGGCGCACATCTCCAATATTGTTAGTCACTTTGACCAACCCACTCGCGCAGGCTTTCACTTCGCTACGATCTTCTGCTTCGATGGCAATCCCATCATTTCCTTCAAACGGGTAACTTTTTCCGTCTGTGCCAATGTAGTAGTAATCTTTCCAGTAGGTGGGGTCTGTGCCAAAAGACTGGAGAATCTTTGTAGAGGTACCGGGCCACGATATTCTAAATGCCATAACATTGACCTACCTTCCAAAACACTTATTGTTGATTTTACAAAAACCTTACACACTATCCAAGTAATTGCACATGAACCTTTTCTCCACTGTGAATTTGTTGTTTCCCCTCTTGAATAACCAGGAGTCCATCTGCTAAAACCATCGAGAGAAGTGCCCCTGAACTTTGTGTGCCTGTTAAATAGGCGTAGAGCGCGTCCTCTTTCAACTCTAGGCGTACACGGGCATAAGTGCGTCTTCCATCCGATGTGATGTCTTCGCCGGCGATTGCCTCAACCGATTGGCTTAGGTGGGGAAGATGTTGCAACGCCAGCATGTACGGGCGCACAAATACGTGGAATGTCACCATTGCCGAAACAGGGTTGCCAGGCAATCCAAAAAATGGAATCCCTTGTATGAATCCAAAGGCGAACGGTTTGCCGGGGCGAAGGTCAACTTTCCAAATGTTGAGTTGTCCGATTTGTTCGACGACGGCTTTGACGAAATCCCGAGCACCCACCGACACACCGGCAGTCGTAATGATAGCAACCGGGTTGCAACGGAGTGCCTCTTGAAAACTTGTCAGCGTGGATTCAAATGAGTCTTGCGCCACCCCAATGTTTTTGACTTGACCGCCGATTTGTTCTACCAAGGCGGCAAGCATATATAAATTACTATCATATATCTGACCAAGCTGAAGGGGATTACCTAGCTCTACTAACTCATCCCCCGTGCTGAAGATGGCAACAAGTGGTCGGCAATATACCGTTAAATGTGCCATGCCCATGCTGGCACATACCCCAATATGTTGAGGGAGCAGGCGCGTATTGGCTTGTATCACGTGTTGCCCTTGCTGAATGTTCTCCCCTTTTGGGCGGATATTTGCCCCTTTGGACGTGGTTTTATTGATAACCTGTATGCGGTCATTGCTGAGCACTTCGGGCGCGATGTGCCAAGTTTGGTTGGTATCTTCCACAGGGATGACTGTATCTGCCCCGTCGGGTAGCGGTGCGCCCGTCATGATTCTGATCGCCGTGCCTTGGGTGAGTGGGGTGGTGCTTACTTGTCCAGCGACAACTTCATCAAGCACTTGAAATGTTTGACCATGTTCCAAGTCGCCATGACGTATGGCGTAGCCATCTACGCTTGAGCTGGTAAATTGTGGAACGTCGATGGGAGAAATTACTGGGACAGCAAGCACACGGTTGAGACACGAAGCGAGTGGAATGGTTTCGGTAGCGAGGGTGGGGATGCGCTCCAGAATATAACTTACCACAGCATTTACACTGTAAAGTGAGGAATTCACAAATGTCTCCCAAAAAGATTGACATCAAAAACATTTATCTGTCGTATATTAAATCAGTATAGGAAGGAATCAATTGTTGATGATAACGAATAGAGGTTAATTGAAATGCAAGACCTTGACTTGCTGTTGACGAGTATACCCAAGATGAACCCCTATGATCGTTCCCTAGTAGAACGTGCCTATCATAAGGCACGCCTCAAACATGATGGCATCAAGCGTCTTTCTGGCGAGCCTTATTTCACCCATTGTGTGGCGGTCGCAAAAATACTGGCGGATATGAAACTAGATGCTGAGGCAATTGCCGCGGCATTGATGCACGATCTCATTGAGGATACTGATGTCACACGTTCAGAAATTGCGGTTGAGTTTAATGAGACCATTGCTTCGCTGGTAGAAAGCGTTACCAAGTTAGAAAAGCTACCTATTCCCATCGCAGATAATCCATCCGACAAGCGCAAGCGCGACGTTGATCGTGAGAATGAATACCTTCGTAAAATGTTTATGGCGATGGGCGACGATATTCGGGTCGTACTCATTAAGTTGGCGGATCGTTTGCACAATATGCAGACACTGGATTCTATGCCCCCCGAAAAACAGATCAGTAAATCGAGAGAAACGCTTGAGCTATATGCACCTCTGGCAAACCGACTGGGAATTTGGGAAATCAAGTGGCGGTTAGAAGACCTTGCCTTTCGATATTTGGAGAAAGATTCCTATAAGGCAATTGCTCGTTGCTTGGATGAGCGACGTGCAGAACGAGACCAATACATCGAGCAGGTCATTCAAAAGGTGCAGCAGGCGTTGAATCAACACGGCTTGAGCAATGTTAATATAAAGGGGCGTTCCAAGCATATTTACAGCATCTATAGCAAGATGAAACGCAAGCACATACCGTTTGAGGAAGTATACGATGTGCAGGCGTTGCGGATCATTGTTGATACATTGCCACAATGTTATTTAGCATTGGGGATCATCCACAATATGTGGCGACCCGTACCCGGCGAATTTGATGATTACATTGCCTCCCCCAAAGATAATTTTTACCAAAGTTTGCATACGGCGGTCATAGATGATTCTGGGCGACACTTAGAGGTGCAAATTCGTACATGGGACATGCACGAACATGCCGAATATGGGATTGCTGCGCATTGGCGATACAAGGAAGGTGCAGGGCGAGATGATGCCTTTGATAACCGCGTCGCTTTCATTCGCCGTTTGTTAGAGTTTGGTCAAGAGGACGATAACCAGGACTCCACTAATTTTATGGAGGCATTGCGCACAGAGGTCTTTGAAGATCGGGTTTATGTTTTCACCCCGCAGGGGGATATTGTGGACCTCCCGAAAGGGGCGACCCCAATTGATTTTGCTTATCACATTCATACCGAAGTGGGCAATCGTTGTCGAGGAGCCAAAGTCAATGGCAAACTCGTCACGCTGTCGTATGAGTTAAAAAATGGCGACAAGGTAAAAATTGAGACGAATAAGTATGGAGGACCCAAGCTAGACTGGCTCAACTCAGGGACGGGTTTTGTGAAGACGCAACGTGCCCGCAGCAAAATACGGTATTGGTTTCGTAAGCAAAACCGAGACAAGAATCTTGCAGAGGGGCGCAATGTGGTTGTGCATGAACTCAAACGATTGGGCTTGTCCGATACCTATACGTTCGAATCGGTCGCCGCTCTATTTGATTTTGCCGACACTCAAGACTTCTTCGTGGCAGTGGGGTCCGGCAATGTGGACGGTGCACACATTGCAGCACGGTTGTTAGACAGTGAAAAGACCACTAACAGCGATGAAGGCAACTCTGAGAGGCAAGCAAATGCACACAGGAAGCCCGACGAAACTCCGCTAGAGTATACAGGTTCCATTCAGGTTGAAGATTCGAGCGGATATCCAGTGAACATAGCAAAATGTTGTAATCCTGTTGTCGGCGATCCAATCATCGGTTACATCACGCGCGGTCGTGGTGTTTCGGTACATCGCGCCGACTGCGTAAACATTCTTGCATTGAATGAGCAGCATCGTTTTGTCACCGTTTCATGGGGGCATGTTAATCGTTTGAACACTGTTTATGTTCCCATTGAAATCATAGCGTTCGATCGAGATGGATTGTTGCGGGACATCAGCACAGCGATCGCCAAGGAGCGCATCAATTTAACCGATGTGAAAGTCTCATTGCAACAAGATATTGCGACCTTCAATCTCATGATGCAATTGCAAGACTTAAAGCAATTGCCACGAGTGTTAGGGTTGATTGAGGGTATCTCTAGTGTAGTCGACGCAAGGCGCATCACGATGTAGTCCGGCGACAAGTTGAAACATGAAACTAAAACCCGTCATGACATGACTGATTGCGCCTTACTTCTTTAAGTCGTTGGGTTAATGATTGGTTGGTAATTGACCACGGCGATTGCCTCCTCATGGTCTTTGAGCGCAATCACTGGCTCCCCATAACCTGCTTTACCCCGCGTGACGGTTTCTGCTAAACCTAGTCGCATATACTTTGCTTTGCCTTTGGAAGTCAAGACCACCACATTCTGATCGAGTTTGCCGACGGTTGCTGCGCTAACTTGTCGGCTACCTGTCGGCAGGCGCATTGAGATTACGCCTTGCCCAGCTCGCCCCTGTGAGGGATATTCGTCTAACGGGGATACTTTTGCTATACCCGTATTGGTTATATTCCAAACGTGTAAATTGGGTAACGGAGAACGGATAGCAAACGCGCTCACAACGAAGTCATTTTTCGCTAACTTGATTCCGCGCATTCCTCCAGAGGGTAAACCTGTCGGGCGTACTTGATCTTCA
>CAIRDJ010000486.1 GCA_903877335.1 uncultured Chloroflexota bacterium
CCGAAGGTTGACCCAGAGCAGTCCAAACTTGTCGGCACATCACGAACCCCCGTGCCTATGCGCCCCGAAGACGAGTTGTTCGGCGTGGCGGGGTCTAGCCCTTCAGAGCCGCCCGCGCTTCGCCCAGAAGACACAATTTTGGACGTGGCATATCAACAGGCATTGGCGGCTTTGGACGAAGAAGAGGACGAGGCGTTGAGCGTGACCGAACTGGTGGCGTTGCAAAGCCTCTCAGAAGGTGCGTGGCGGGGAGCAGCGGAAGGCACCCAGGTGGACAACACCCTTGACCCCAGCACCTTGACCGCCGCAGAGCGGATCGCATTAGGCATGAAGCTGGAAGAAGTTAACGAGTTTGACTACGCCAAGCAACTAGCAGAACTTGAAAGCAACATTGATGGAACTGCTGCGGGATATGATTATGGGGCGCAATTGGCACAATTGGGCGACAATAGCGGCTTCACCCCACTCGGCACAAATGTGATGTCCGCCACCCAAGCCGGCAACGCAACTCCGGTGATGCCCGCCATCAACCCTGCGCACGAAGCACTTGCACAAAAGTTCATTCAAGCCGAGCACAACATCCGACAACTCCGCAGTCAGTTTCAAGGCGGAGAGATCACGCGCGAGCAATTTGAGAACAACCTGCGTAGCCACATGGTGCTAGATGACCAACAAGCGTGGTGGATGATGGGTGCCGATAGCGATATTTGGTATCGTTGGGACAACGGCACCCAACAGTGGATTGTGGCGCAACCCCCCAAACCTGTCGCTTTGGGTGCCACTCAAGTTACAGATACGTATGCTGTTGAAAAGAGTTTCGGAACGGGAGGATTTACCCCCGCCAACCAGTTCACCAGTGGGGCGCAAGCCGTCCCCATGAACGATCCACAATTGACGGTTGCGGGTAAACCTGCCATTTACGGCTATGAAAGCCTGCCCGGTAGCGAGGCGACGGTTGCCGCTACAACTGTCAAGTCGGACGCCTTCCCCTCCGATGAAAGCATCGAAGCCCCCATGGATCCGGGCGCGGAATCCGCTCCTTCGTATAAACAGGATGTAGCCGGAGAGCAAGTTTCCAAAGCAGAAGCGGAGCGACGCCGTTCAACGGTTGGTTGGCTTATCACAGCAGCGGTCATCCTATTCGGCGCGGTTTTTATCCTCGGTGCCGCGGTGATTTTGACGGGGACGTTGTGGTATTCACAAATTGCGGAACGCTGGAGACCCAGCATCATCGCCCTAGCAAATTATGAACCCTCGTTCAACACGGCGGTCATCTTGGATGTGGAGGGCAAAGAAATCGCTCGCCTTCAAAGTAGCACAGGGGGCGACCGCACAGAGATCAAGCTGCAAGACATTTCCCCCTATTTGATTCATGCAGTGGTTTCCACTGAGAACGAACGCTACTTTGCCGATCCAGGTTGGGACTTAAGCGCGATCATCCGTGCCTTCTTACAAAACCTCACCAGTGGGGGCGTGGTGAGCGGGGGGAGTACCATCACCCAACAAATCACCCGTAATCTCATCTTCGCCAACAGCAACATTGTGACGGAATTAAGCCTTTCTCCGGCAGACCGCAAGCTCAACGAGGTGATTGCCGCTGCAGAAATTTCTCAACAATACAGCAAGGAAGAAATCCTTGAATTGTACTTGAATGAGATTTATTTTGGAAATTTGGCGTATGGGGTGCAAGCGGCATCCGTATTCTATTTTGACAAATCGGCAGCTGATTTGAATATTGCCGAAGCCGCCTTCATTGCGGGTTTAATTCAAGCCCCCGCCACCTATGACCCCATCACCAACCGTGAAGCCACGCTCGACCGCATGGAGGACGTGCTGCGATTAATGGGCGAGGTCGGTTGTTTGCCCATTCCCTATCAGTCAAGCGAGGTGTGCATCACCCAACAAATGTTGGACACCCAAATTGCAATTGAATCTGCCCAAGTGGAAACGCGCGAATACCTCCCACGTGAGAGCATCGTGGAGTACCCCCACTTTGTCACCTTCGTACAAGCGCAACTTGAGCGTGACTTCGGGAGCGATGAAATCTACCGTCGTGGCTTCGTGGTACGTACCACCTTGGACCGTCGCCTGCAAGAGACAGCTCAAAACGCCCTCACACAGCGCATTGCCCAATCCGCAGGGACTGGGGTCAATACAGGTACGGTCATGATAACCGATGCCAAAAGCGGGGCAATCCGCGCGATGGTAGGTAGCCCTGATTTCAATGATGAGACCATTGATGGACAGGTGAACCTTGCCCTCACATGGCAACAGCCGGGGTCTGCCATTAAGCCAGTGACGTATGCAGCTGCCTTTGAGCAACGCATGACGGACGGAGGACCGACGTATCTTACCCCTGCCAGCATCTTGTGGGATGTTCCCACCAACTACCCGGACGGCACCGCGATCTTGAACTTCAACCGTACTTATGCCGGTCCGCTTTCGGCGCGGGTGGCGTTACAAAGTAGCTTGAACGTCCCCGCCGTCAAGGTGTATCAATATGTCGGGAATGAATACTTCAAAGAGATTGCCCAACGCATGGGCTTAACCTTTTTGCCAGAGGCGCAATTCAATCTGACAACGGGGGTCGGTTCAACCGAGGTGCGCTTGTATGATATGATGCAGGCGTATGGCACACTGGCCAATAACGGACAATTCACCCCCCTCTTTGCCATCGAGTCCATCACAGACAAAGATGGGCGCACGGTTGAAATCCCCTCGCGCACCGTGCCGGATCAAGCGATTTCACCACAAGTGGCGTTCTTGATGCAGAACATCCTAAGTGACGATTCAGCACGATCAATTGGTTTCGGCGCAAGCCCCACCCTGTTGACACTCCCGCAATATGCCAACGCTATTGCAGCTAAAACCGGCACGAGCAGTGAATCGCGTGATTTATGGGCGATGGGCTTCACCAACAACATCGTGATAGGCTCATGGATGGGTCGTCCTGATAACCGCGAGACGTTCAACAGCAGCGGCTATCTTACGGTCGCGCCGATGTTCAATAGCCTGATGCAAGCTGCGCTCACGGGCACCCAACCGCTACCCTTCACCAGTCCGCCACAAGGGGTGGTCTTACGCCAAGTGTGCGGCGATACGGGCACGCTTCCCAGCGAAAGCTGTACGAACATACGCAATGAGTATTTTCTGGATAATCAACCCCCCGCCCCTGCGACTGCTGGGTTTGTTGCCGTGGCAGAGATCAACACGTGGGCAAACTTGTTGGCAAATGAGTTCTGTCCCGGCGATCGGCAGATGTATACCTTCGCGAATGTGAGCGACCCCGCCGCGGTTTCTTGGTTGAATAGTTACCAAGATGGGCGCAATGTGGCAGCACGTCTAGGCTTACCCATCCCGCTTCCACAACCGCCCACTGGCACGTGTAGCCAGAATACGCCTTTGTTGCAAGCAGGCATCACCAACCCCAGTGAGGGTGCTATTTTGACCACACCTAGCCTGTCAGTGAGCGGTTCAATCGGTGCCAGCAACTTCGCCAGCTATGACCTACAGATAGCTTCAGCGACAAATCCTCAAAACTTCCAAATTGTAGACGGACCCTACCGCACCTTACCTGTTAACAATCAGCTAGGGGTATGGAATGCAGAAAACTACGCCAATGGGGAGTATGTCTTGCGCTTGGCGATCAACTCATTGGAGGGCGGATATGCTTATCGCACGGTGAAGGTCACGCTCAACAAGCCCCTTCCCACCCCCACCCCCACCCCACCACCGATCCCAACCGTGACTCCCCTCGCACCAATCGTCGGACAACCTACGGCGATCCCGTTCGATGGTCAGTCAAGCGGGCTACCCACCCCGACCGCTACGGTTAGTTTAGGTGGATGATTTCACCAACAGGGGCAAGGCTACCAGGCTTTGCCCCGCTCCGCTGGTGTGAGGTCTTGCTCAAGTGTGGGTATTCGCGTGGCACTCAAGGCAAAGTTGGGGCACACCCTCTTGAGTGATTCTCATCCTTCCCACTAAACAGGTCTCATGCTTCGTTTAGCTTTGTGTGCTATTTTCACGACTGTTGTAGTTAAACAAAAAGGTTGTTGTCTGTATGTCGTTCGCTTCTACCCCACTCGCTACCGCACCCATCCCCAGTAGTCTGGGGCGCATCATCGATCCGCGTTATCCCACCCACCTTGCGATGTTACTACTCTGCACACTCGGGGGGGCAACCTGGTTCATCCTGACTTTGCTACAAGGGCAGGGGCTTTCCGTCGCCTTCACCTATGCCTTCCGTAGTGGATTGAATGGCTTCCTGACGTGGTTGATTGCGCGTGAACTGGACCCCGATCATCAGCTATCCGCTTTTGTGGGGTTGGGCATTGCACTCTTTCTTGTGACACCATCCAGCGGGATTGGAATCTTGGTTTTGACGACTCTCGCCCGTTGGGTGGGGCGCATCGTCGGTCCTGCCCCACGCACGACCGATCTAGCGGTCATTGTGCTAGGCTTAAGCGCAGGGATGATCTGGCTCGGCGTTTCGTACTGGCTCGTGTTAGGAATGGCGGTGGGACTGTTTAGCGATGTCGCCTTTGACTATTTTGATGCGCGCACCGTCAACCGCTTGACCCTCGCAGGGGGACTCATCTTGTTGGTGGTGGGCATAGGTGGTTTTTTCCTGCTGGATCAACCGGTGAGTGAGCTACCTTCCCCAAGAGATTTCGCGCTCTTGTTAGTAGTATACCTGAGCTACATGATCTTTGCCCTCCGTTCGACGCATTTCAGCACGCTTTCAGACTTTGGGGAAGCCTACCCTGTGAATGACCGTCGCGTACAGTTCAGCCTCATTGTGACGGTGGTGGTCGCGCTCACACAGTTGAGCCAATGGTCAGCATATCTGCCAGTTTGGTTGGCCATGTTTGGTACGGTTGTGTATGCCGTCCTGAGCAGAATCCTGCGGCAAGCAAGACAGTCGTAAGATCAACACGGGGCTACATTTCTGCCAATGGCTGTAAAAATGGGCAATCTACTCATGCCACATTCATAATCACATTGGCCACTCATGTTTCTCCAATCTTAAAGCAAGGTTAGGGTTCATGTAGTGTCCAATAGGAAAGCCCGTTGGAACCACATTTTGCTTATAAAATTCGTTACATTTATAGTGCAGTCCCCTCTAAAGTTTATTGTTAGTTCAGTCAGGGTTACGATGATAGACAACACAATGCAACCAAGCAATGAATATGAGACCCTTCAGTCGAAACCTTTTCAGCCCAGCTATCTTGTGGGCGAGCCGGAGGTCATCAAGGTATCTGCCAAGTCGCGCTCAACCGCAGTAGCGGGGGCAATCGCTGGAGTGATACGAGATCATGGTTATGCCGAAGTCCAAGCAATTGGAGCGGGCGCGGTGAACCAAGCGGTGAAAGCACTAGCCATTTCACGCGGATATTTGAACCGTGATGAGATTGAGATCGTTTTCACGCCATGGTTTACCGAAGTGGACATCAACGGACAAGAACGCACCGCGGTGCGGTTTGCGGTTGAAGATCGCCGTCGGGTACAAGAAGCGCCTGCCGTATAAGCGCTGATAGAGGGGAAGCGGAAGCCATTAAACGCGATTAGGCGAGAACTTCCCCTTTATACAAAAATCGTCCTTGACGCAATCGTTTGGGATGATACAATTTTCGTCAATGGAGCCGTCCCCATCGTCTAGGGGCCCAGGACGCGGCCCTTTCAAGGCTGAAACACGGGTTCGAATCCCGTTGGGGGCAACAACACTCAAGAGTTTCTCTTGAGTGTTTTTTATTTCTGGGGGTGGGTGGGGCGAATTCACTCCGAATGGTGCCAACTGCTGTCCGACGGTAATCCACTATAGATCAATTACAATCTTGACAATCCCATCGGCATAGTTGGCATTCTGATCAAATGCATGAGGGGTTTGCTCAAGGGTAAAATGATGGGAGATTAGCCCATCTAGGTCTACTCTTTTTGTGGTAGCAAGGGCGATCGCACGAGGGTAGGTATGTTTCATGCGGCGGGTCATGACCAGTGTTAGCCCCTTGCGCCTTGCGGTAGAGTGTTGCAAGGTGAGGATGTCATTACCGGGAATGCCCACCAGTACCACGCGCCCTCCAATTCGCACAAGGTCTGCTGCAAGCTGGACGGTTGCATCTGCCCATGCAACCTCAAAAACGACATCCGTTCCTCGCCCATTAGTTGCGGTTTGGATCGCATTGCGCGGGTCTATTTCTTCAACATTCCATGCGACTGCCCCAAGTTGACGTGCTTTTTCAACCCGCCAATTTAGCTTGTCCAAGGCATACACAGCAGACGCACCCTGTTGAATTGCCAACTGTGTGATGAGCAATCCCACGGGGCCACAACCAATTACAGCGACCGTGCTGGCAATTTTTAGCTTACCCAAATCAAGAGAGTGTATCGCCACCCCTAGCGTCTCCAACAAGGTTCCTGCGCCATCACTTATGGAATCCGATATGGGAAAACAATTGCGTGAACCCACTATCATGCGTTCTTGTAACGCTCCATTGGTTGGATAAACGCCATAAAAGTGATGGTTTGGGCACAAGTTAGGATGTCCATTCTCGCAAAGTTCGCAATGCCAACACGGACAAGCTGGATCTACCGCAACTCGTTGACCGACTACGAGTGGTTGATGGTTGCCGTCTAAAGCATGTTCACCTAGTGCAACCACTTCACCCATAAATTCATGCCCCAACACCAAGGGATCATCGTAGATCGTATCTCCGATGCGCCCATCTGTATACATGTGCAAATCTGATCCACAAATCCCAACCGCTCGCACACGCACAAGCACTTCCCCATACTTTGGGGTAGGTGGCTCGCTCACGTTTTCAAGGCGCAAATCACGCGCACCATTCAATCGAACCGCCTTCATGCAGGGCTTACTCCTCTATACTCAACGCAACAATAGATGCAGCTGGAAGATCAACCATCAAAGTAGATTGCTCAGATTGGTAAAATCCCGTAAAGGCACACGGAACTACCTGTTGAGGGTTCTCAAATGTATTATGCGACTGTAGGGTTTGGGCTTGAAGGATTTTACCACTTACCTGCTTAACTATCCTACCCTCAAACTGACAGGGAAGTGTGATTGCCTGCCTTGGATGGAGGTTACATAATGTTAGTAAGATGGTTCCCTGAGCACTCAAGGAAGCATTGACGCTCAACATTGGCAGGGATTTTTCCCCATGGGTGTAGGATGGGCAACTTAAGTCTATCGTCAAGTAGGTGGCATCTTGATGCCCCTTGAAGAGGTCGAACACATGATAAGTAGGGGTGAGAATCATCTTGTCATCTTGAGTCAAGAACAAAGATTGAATCACATTGACTGTTTGAGCAAGGTTTGCCATTTGAACACGTTCGCCATGATTTTGAAAGATGTGCAAGGTGTGGGCAGCAACCAATGCGTCTCGTAGCGTGTTTTGCTGATATAGAAAAGCGGGAGGCGTTCCTTTTTCAACCGGATACCATGCCCCCCACTCATCCACGATCAACCATATCTTTTTTTCAGGATCATACTGATCTAATACCATGGCGTTCTGATGGATCACGTGGTCAATGCGATTTGCCTCATGCAGTACAAAAAACCACTCCTCATCGCCAAATTCTGTGGCGGAATGTTTAGCTTCGTGGGGCAAAAAGATATAGTAGTGGATACTAACGCCTTCTAGCTGCACAGGATGACGACGCTTCACCACGCTTTCCATAAAACGTTGAATGTCCTCCCCATTGTGATCAGTTCCCCCTAAGCCAGAGGCGATCTTCATCATATTAACGTCGCCATAATTACGAACAAACGTGTCATACTGACAATACAAATCGGCATAGTGCTCTGGGGTCATGTGCCCCCCACATCCCCAATTCTCATTGCCTATGCCCCAGAATGGAATCGCCCAGGCAGTTTCTCGTCCATTTTGTTTGCGCAATCTTGACAAATTACTATCATAATTGGACGTTAAATACTCCACCCAGTCACGCATTTCCTGCACTGTACCACTTCCTACGTTGCCCCCAAAGTAGGGTGCACAGTTCAATAGTTCACATAAATCTAAAAATTCATGCGTGCCAACCGCGTTAGTTTCTGGAGCATTGCCCCAAAAATTGAGCCGTAGCGGGCGTTCTGCTTTCGGACCGATGCCGTCACGCCAATGATATTCATCGGCGAAGCATCCACCGGGCCAACGCAAGTTGGGGATGTTGATTGCCTTCAAGGCGTCTATTATGTCCTGCCGAAAGCCTCGTACCTGTGCAACCTTGGAGGACTCTCCCACATACAAACCATCATAGATACAACGACCAAGATGTTCTGCAAAATGCCCATAAATATGGCGGTTGATATTGTGTTGTTTAGATTGAGTGTGAATCGTCAAATGATTCATTCACCATGCTCCGTGAATCTCTAAGGGCAATTGTGGTCGATCAAAGCGACGTGTAACAATGGAATGGAATCTGGCGAGAGGGGATAATTAAACACTCCCCTCTCTGGATGTGTGCTAGTATTAGTAGCCACGCCCTAGCAAATAAAACATTTCGTTCCAACGAAGTTCATTTTTGAATTGATGTAAAGTTGTATCCTGTGTAATGTGTAGCAATTCGATTTGGGCAATTTCCGCATAATCCATCATATGTTCAGCGGTGAGAGCTTGACTGAAGACAGTGTGATGCGCTCCACCGGCATAAATCCATGCCGCAGCTCCAACTTTGAGGCTAGGTTGGGGAATCCACATCACACGTGCCACTGGCAGCTTGGGCATGGGTTCATCTGCAACAACCACATCTACATCATTTACCACCATTCTTAGGCGATTTCCCATATCGATGATAGAGGCGTTAATGGCGTTTCCTGTGGGGGCATCAAAAACCAACCTGACGGGGTCTGCTTTTCCACCGATTCCAAGCGGATGGACTTCTAACTTGGGTTGACTGTCTGCAATGGAGGGGCAAATTTCAAGCATATGGGACCCCAAGACCTTCATTCCTGTTGGCTTCAGATGATAGGTATAATCCTCCATAAAGGAGGTTCCACCCGCTAACCCACTCGCCATCACTTTCATCGTTCGCAATAAGGCGGAAGTTCGCCAATCCCCCTCAGCACCAAAGCCATAACCATCTGCCATCAACCGTTGGGCAGCGATGCCGGGAAGCTGCACCAAGCCGTGTAGATTTTCAAAGGTGGTGGTGAATGCCTTAAAATTCCCATTGACCAAAAAACTCCGTAGCCCTAACTCAATACGGGCGGCTTCTCGCACAGAATCATGATGCTCACCACCTGTTTGTAAGTCGTCTGCAACGAGGTATTGTGCCTGATACAGTTCTAACAACTGACGCAAATCACCTTCGGATACCGCTTGTATATGCTCGACCAGGTCGCCCAACCCATAGCCATAAACTTGATAACCCAAACGTAATTGTGCCTCTACTTTATCTCCCTCGGTGACGGCAACCGAGCGCATGTTATCGCCAAAACGAACGACCCGCATCCCTTGCGCATCCGCCCATGCGCAAGCAACCCTTATCCATGCGCCGAGTCGTGCTTGTACCTCTTGATCTTGCCAATGCCCAACGACGACTTTCCGCTGAAGTCGCATGCGTGTTGCCATAAACCCAAACTCGCGATCGCCATGAGCAGCTTGGTTCAGGTTCATGAAATCCATATCTATTTCCGACCATGGAATATCCTGATTAAACTGGGTGTGTAAGTGTGCCAAAGGTTTCTGTAGAGCACTTAACCCAGCGATCCAATTCTTTGCTGGCGAAAAAGTATGCATCCAAGCGATTACACCCACGCAACGATCATCATTGTTAGACGCTCGTACTATCTGGGTAATCTCTTCTGGGGTGGTCAAAACAGGTTTGAAGATAATTTTTGTAGGAATGCTTGCACAATCACTCAGTGTGGCAACAATCTTTTGTGAGTGTTGGGCAACTTGCTCCAATGTTTCTTTTCCGTATAAATGTTGGCTACCTGTTAAAAACCAAATTTCGTACTGATCTAGGCGAATCATGGTTGCATTATCCTTTATTGTCCGTATACATTTTGATAACGGTCATACAAGCTATCTATATCTGTTGGGTCGATCACCAAGGGCGTGCCGATCTGTAAGGCAGTCCACACAATTGCAGCATTATCCTCCGTCATGATCGCCGCCTTTACTGCGAGTTCTGCCGTTACCCCTGTGGCGAAAACGCCATGGCTCTGTAACAAGCATGCGGGGCTACGGTGTCCTCGCAAGGTTTCCACCACCACGCGCCCAATTGCTTCTCCACCGATCAAAGCGAACCCACCACATGGAATCACCCCTCCAAACTCATCTCCCATCGCCGTGGTGACGCATGGAATCTCTCTCCCCAGCGTAGCGAACGCAGTGGCATAGCGCGAGTGAGTATGAACAATCCCCATCAGGTGGGGCATGTGTCGATAGATGTAACAATGGGAGGCAGTATCGGATGATGCTTTATAGTCCCCTTCGATGATCTCGCCATCTAGGTTCACCACCACCATCTTTTGTGGGGTCAGCTGATTAAACTTGACTCCGCTCGGCTTAATAACTACCCAGTTGGTTTGTGGGTCGCGTGCACTAATGTTACCACTTGTCCAGGCAACCAGATTATTTTTGGGTAGCTCATCATGCAGATCACACACCAATTGTCGCAAGTCGGGTAAAAGCATCCTATCCCCCTTTAGCCCGATGGCGAATTTTCTTAAGGCGTTTCATCACATCGTTTTCTCCGCGCCCAAAATAATCATAGAGGGTTGTATATTCGGCGTAGAGTTGTTCATAAACCGCCTGATTTTCTGGAATGGGGTAGACGATTTCATCCTTCAGTTTGCCCATCTGTTGGGCGGCAACATTGATATTGGGGTAATGCCCCCCGCCACCGCGGCATGGATGGCGGCACCGAGCGCAGGGGCTTGGGAAGAGCCTCCCAGACGTAGGATACGCCCTGTGACATCGGCATAGATTTGGCGCAGAAGCGCGTTTTTGTCCGGCAATCCCCCTGCTGCCACCAACTCCTTCACTTCAACCCCGCGTGACTCAAACGCCTCAATGATGGTGCGCGTGCCATACGCGGTTGCCTCAATGAGGGCACGGTAAATATCGGGGGCACGTGTCGCTAAGGTTGCCCCCACCAACATGCCAGACAAGTCCACGTCCACCAATGTAGAGCGGTTTCCATTCCACCAATCCAAAGCGATTAGCCCATGCTCCCCCACTTGCTGTTGACCGGCAAGATGCTCCAAATATTGATGAAGGCTCATGTTGGCTTGCTGTGCTGCCTCGTGATATTCTGTTGGGACGGCGTGGTCAACAAACCAAGCGAAGATGTCGCCTACACCGGATTGTCCTGCTTCGTAGCCATACAGACCATCAACGATGCCCCCATCCACCACCCCACACATGCCATCCACCTCTTGTAGGCGATCGCTGGACATAATATGACAGGTGGACGTTCCCATAATCATGACCATCACGCCGGGTTGGGTTGCCTTCACAGCAGGGGCGGTGACATGTGCGTCAACATTACCAATTGCCACCGCCACAGTCGAAGATAGATTGAGTTTTTGCGCCCATTCAGGGGTGAGCGTGCCGGCTTTGCCAGCTAACGGAGCAAACTCCCCTTGAACTTTCTCGGCGATAACCTTTCCAAAAGCGGGGTGAAGAGCTTCAAAGTAGGCTTCTGATGGATATGCCCCATCTTGAACCAGCATCTTATAGCCGGCGGTACAGGTATTGCGCGTTAGCACATTCGATAGTTGCCAAATGACCCAGTCCGCCGCCTCAATGAAAACATCAATATCAGCATATACGGCGGGAGCTTCTTCAAGAATTTGGAGTAACTTACTAAAGAACCATTCTGACGAATACTTGCCGCCATAGCGTTTCAGCCATGTTTCACCCCGTTGACGGGCGACCTCGTTGATGCGGTCTGCCTGTGCTTGGGCAGCGTGGTGTTTCCATAGTTTGACGTAGGCGTGCGGTTCATCCGCGTAACCGTCCACCATACAGAGGGGCGTGCCATCCGCTTTGGTGGGCATGGGACTGCTGGCGGTGAAGTCAATCCCAATGCCCACCACTTCATTAGGATCAATTCCGCTTTGTTGTAGTACGGCAGGGATCGTCTCTATCAACACATCCAGATAATCTTGGGGGTGTTGCAACGCCCACTCAGGGGGCAACCCTTTGCCAGAAGGTAAGCGTTCATCCATGACAGCATGCCGATACTGGCAAACAGCAGTTGCCACCTCGCGCCCATCCCGAACATCTACCAAGAGGGCACGCCCCGAAAGGGTGCCAAAGTCAACTCCAATTGTGTACATCACCAACTCCTCCATCAACTCACTGTTCTTCTAAGAAGGTGGGGCAAAGCAACTCCCTACACCTACCCATGTAATCTGCTACAATGCCCGCAACTTTATCATACCCGATTCAACTAGGATACAAAATTATGGGCGAAAAGTCGGTGGTTCGGTGGCGATGTCCCAAACTGAAGCGGGTGATGTACTAATTTACGAGGGAAGCACGGCGAGTCTTCCCATTTTTGCGTCAAGACGATAATATTGATGCCGTGCCTCAAATGATATGTACCGAGATATCTCTTCCGGTTCGTTTCTATTATAAAGGATGGATTTTGACGTGATCGCAACCAATGCGCCCGACTTCTGTGATGAGCGCAATTCCGCCAGAACTATAAAGTCTAGCTGGATCTTCGGCAGTGAGTAGCTCTTGACCATTGATTGTGGCAACGAGGGAATTTCCCTGTACCCTCAGGTTTACTTCATAAGCACATCCCCATTGCCATCCATCAGCTATCTCTGCTAACACAGTATCTTTACCTTCAAAAGTGCGAACGATTTGCATTTTATTCTGATCGATGAGTAGCGCGTAATAGCGAGCCATCCCCTGAACACGCACCCCAATCCCTCCTGCAAGACACATATGGGGAGTGAGCCGCGCTGTGACTTGGTAGTCCGCCCATTCTCGCGTTCCCTGCATAATCAAGCCGCGTCCTTTGTTCTGGATCAACCGATACGACTCGGGCCACAAGTCGAGTTCAGAGATACGATCGCGACTATCTAGTCCATCAATCCATGCTTTTTTCCATAAAGAAGGTCCCATAATCCCATTTAGACGGTTTTGTTCTCGCTCATACGGTCGATCTAGCAGAATATCTGGTTCGCCATCCCAGGTCAGGTAGTCAAGAGCGACCATTCCTTGTTGCGCTTTTTCTCCCTGCAACTGTAATCCGACGAAGGCAATAGGATATCCGCGCGTCTGAGGTATAAACCACGTCAACACCGCCGATTGATTAGATATCAGGGTAACTGGGTCACTGTATAGTTCGGTAAATTCGTCAGTTTCGTTGTAATGCTTGATATAAAGATTGACCTGAACGGAATCATGATTAGTCGCAGAGGCTACAACGCGAGCTCGCACAGTCTGTCCTGAATAAAGAGTTGGAGATGCAAGAAGGCGATAGCCTCGTTCATCAAAGTATCGTGCTAACTCACTTGAAGGGATAAATGTAGGGGTTTCGACGCGCCCGACACATCCCATAGCAAGTCCTTGATAATGGACTGCCAATGAGCGGCTACCGCTTTCGCTGAAACCTTCAATATTCTCGACCCTTACCACACCGCATTCCGGCCCAGAGTTTTCGAGCATGAAACCCTGCACCGAACCAGGTAAATCGAAATGAAAGCGCGCCCCATTTTTTGGTTTGAGCGGTGCCTGCCCCTGTAAAACACGCCCCATATTGACAAGTTGGTAGGTTTCAATAACTGCATCACTGATCGAACGTCCGCCGTCCGCCGTCGGCAAATACAGTCGATCCGCAACTGGACTACGCCAATCGGGTCCAGCGTTGATTGTCGCTAGTCCATTCTTGATTCCCAAAAGGCAACCGACATTGCCTGAATTACAATCGGTATCCCAACCAGAGGTATTGACGATCATCAGCGACTTCTGGAAATCATCATTCCCATACAGCAAAGAGAAGACGATCAATCCATGGTTCGGAATCATGTGGCAGTTACCACCATACTTTTCATAACCATAATGATCCGCTATCAAACGACGTGCAATACGCCAATCTGGTTCTTTGGCGTGCCACTCACGGATGTCATTGATCATCTTGGCGATAACAGATTCGACTGGGATTAAAGCGAGTGCTGTGTCGAGTAGCTTGTTGAGGTCGCGCTCGACGAAGGCTTGTGCTTCCATCGCGGCAATCACCTGCGCACCATAGATTGCTTCACCGTCATGACTGACACTGGCCGCGCGTCGCGCAAAATCAGCTGCCAATTCGGGATCACCTGGGGCAACCATGCCCCAACCATCGATGAAGATTTGCGATCCAATTTGCTCAGCGACAACTTTACCATTTAGCCCCATAGAGCCACTGTTTGGTGCTTCAATACCCGACTTTAAGCGCAAATAGGCAGTATGTTCGGTGGAGTTTCCCATACCACCCCACCATAGGATCGTTTGACCCTCAATAATATAATTCAACCATGTATGACCGATCTGCGCAGGAGTGATGTCGCGCGTGCAACCGTAATTTTCTAGTGCACGGATGAACGTAAATGTACCGGAAATATCGTCATCGGTAACGACGAGTGGCACATTGAGTTTTTCGTGAACATAGTAGTTGATATCACCGAGGTGTTCTGTAATTTTTTCGTAAGACCACCCCTCAAAAGGTCGTCCGAGATACACTCCGATAATTTTTCCGAGTACACCCGCATAGACTCGTTCAAGATAATCGGTTGGAATTGCCATGTTTATAACCCTACCCTTTCAGTCCACCCTGTGTGAGACCTTCGATAAAACGGCGTTGCAAGAATAAGAAAAGTACAATGATTGGAATGACCATGATAACCGAACCTGCACTTGTCAAACCCCAGTCACGGCTGAATCTCCCCTGAAATTCAAATAAACTGGTGGCAACCGGCTTCAAGGACGGATCAAGAAGAAAAGTTACCGCAAACAGGAATTCATTCCAAACATTCAACCCGATGACTAGTCCAGCGGTCATGAAACCGGGCCATGACAGTGGTAGAATAATTGTGCGAAATATTTGGAAATTGCTCGCGCCGTCAATACGGGCGGCCTCCATAAACTCTTCCGGTAGCCCTATCATGTATGAGCGCAACAAGTAAGTAGCAAATGGAGAATACAAGCCTGTGTAAATGATAATCATTCCAAGGTGTGTATTAATCAAACCCAACTGCCTCCATGCAATGAAGAGTGGCACCATGAACAACTGTGGGGGTACGCTTGTGCCCACTAGGAAATAAAACGCGATGAGTGCTGATCCTCGCAACTTGAGTCGTGCCAGTGCATATGCAGCCAACCCAGCCAGTGTCAGCGATGAAACAATAGTTGCACTCATCATAATTAGGCTATTACGAATGGTGACGGCGTAGCCCCCCTGTTGCCATGCATCTCCGAAGTTATCCAATCGCAACTCTTCAGGAAATCCAATCGGATTACGACCAATCTCAACAGTGGTTTTGACCGAATTAAAAAACAGAATAAC
>CAIRDJ010000487.1 GCA_903877335.1 uncultured Chloroflexota bacterium
GCAGCTTTGCTCGTTCAAATGCTGATCGGTGGGGCATCCGCTGCCTTGTTGTGGGGGATCGCCTTTTTTGGGTCGGATACGCTCGCCCATCTTTTCAACATCCCCGCCCACCTGATCCTACAACTAGCACCGCTGTTATACGTGTTAGGGTTACAGGTGTGGCTAGAGTTTTTGGGCTACAACTTGAGTGCTGTGTTAGAGGGGTGGCAACGCTACGACATCACGCGCGGATTGAATATCGTGCGCTTGGTGGTGTTCACCGTGGTGGTGAGCATCTTCTTATGGAATGGAGCTGGTGTGCTGGGGGTATCCCTCGCCACGCTCATCAGTGAAGCCGTGCGCCAGCTTGGGCATCTGGTGGCGTTACGCCGTCTTCGTACCGATTTCCGACTCACCCGTCATATCTCATGGGCGGTCGTGGGAGACATGTTTAGCTTAAGTTCACGTGCCATCCTGACAACTGTTCTGGACACGCTCTACAATCAGATGGACAAGATCATCATCTCGATCTGGCTTTCAACCACATTCCTCACCTTCTATGACATATCAGCGCGGTTACACTTGTTGGTGTTCGCGCTCACCACGATCATCGGTCCGTTGGTGGTGCCCATCGCCAGCGTGCTATCCGCTAAAGATCAGCACGACGAACTAGGGGTGTTGTTCATCCGTACCAGTCGCTATTCCGCTTTGCTCACCGCCCCCACCGCGCTGATCGTCATCGTCCTTGCTGAACCGCTAACACGCTTCTGGGTGGGAGAGGCATACCTCAGCACCGTTCCAGCAACACGTTGGTTCATCAGCTATTTGTTGCTGTGGCCCCTCATGCGGATTGGGATGAATATGCTGATTGGGATGAATAAGATGAATCAGGTACTCATCATTCAAGGGATTGGTACGCTGGTGAACCTATGTGCCAGTTTATTATTGGTCTCCTCTTTCGGCGTGATTGGGGTGATTTGGGGAACAGTGATCGGGCATAGCGTATCGTTCTTGCCTGCCTTGCTCATCTTCAAGCAAGCGTTCCGTTTGCGCTGGGCAGAGATCGGTCAAGGCGTGGTGATGCGCGTTTATCCCTTTGCATTTCTTTCGGCAGGTTTGGTGGTAGCTTTAACGGCTTGGATACCCATCACCCAACTGTATCAAGTGATGGTGTGCGGCGCAATCGGAATGGGTTGTTTTGGTTTGTTATTCATTTGTTTTGCCCTGCCAACCGACGAACGCGCACAACTAATTTCTCTGCTACAATCATGGAAAACGAGACTGTCTCATTCGTAA
The DNA here is from genome assembly GCA_903877335.1 of uncultured Chloroflexota bacterium. GTDB lineage: Bacteria > Chloroflexota > Anaerolineae > Aggregatilineales > Phototrophicaceae > CAIRDJ01. The sequence goes on from CAIRDJ010000487.1 coordinate 1,276, forward strand.
ATGCGCACCACAACTTCCCTACAGCGAATCATCCCCTCGTTTCAGCTTCGTCTTGCTGACCGTCACCTACTGTTACGCCTGATTGATTCGGGCATTGTGGCGGGGTCGGTCTTGGTAGCAATGATGATGTGGACGTTCTTTAGCCCCTATCCACAAGACCGCTTCACCCTTCAATTCGTGTTAGAGAATAGCTATTGGTTTGCCGTTTGGGTGGGAGCGTGGTTGATCCTCTCCCATACGTTGGACTTCTACGAGCGCACTCTACGACGACAATCATGGGAATTGGTACGGAGCATCCTCATCATTGAGCTAGAGTTCTTCCTGCTCTATCTGCTGGTGTTCTTCTTTTCCCCGCGTGATGTTTTGCCACGCCTGTTCGTATTGTACTTTGAGGGGGTTTGTGGAGCGGGTCTGGTGGCGTGGTATGTGTGGATTTACCCACGCCTAGATTGGTCATCAACCGCTTCGCGCGTGGTGATCTTAGGAGAAAGCAACGCCATCGAAACGCTCTTGCGTGCCATCCGTGAACATGTGCCGGATGTGTATGATGTAGTAGCGTATGATACCCCCACGCACTTCACCCACATTGACTTGGCGGGGAACACTTTGGCGCACTGGCTCAAGGCGCGACATGTCCAAGAATTGATTATCACCCAAGTGGACTTACTCACGCCCAGCTTTGTAGAAGATGCCATCGCATGTTATCAACACGGCATCACCATTGTTCCCATGAC
>CAIRDJ010000488.1 GCA_903877335.1 uncultured Chloroflexota bacterium
AGTAACGCCCCCCGGCTTTGAGGTCGGTCTCAATGGTGGACAACGCATGATTGGGTAGCTTGGTATGGAGGGCATCGGCAAGTGCCTCGATGGGGTGCTCGCCAGGGGCGATGCGTGGCAGATACGTCCAGTCTTGGCTATGGAGGATGCCCCCTTGCTTGAGTTTGGGGATTAGCCCTGCCATGACCACGCTGGATTTGCCGGCACCGCTCACGCCCAACACCGCCAGAAAACGGGGGCGTTCCGGTTGGAGGCGTTCGCTTAGGGTGTGCGTAAGCGTTGCTACCAGCGTGCTTCTGCCGAAGAAATCCCCCGCGTCTTTCTCGGTGAAGGCGTGTAAGCCCTTGTACGGGTTGCGCGGTTCCACCCCCTTGGGGACGGGCGTGGGTTCCTCGACTTTGACCACTAGCTCGGGATGATGCCCTTCCAACGCCTCGAGGAGTCTCTTTAGTCCAGCAGGATACCGCGCCTTGCCGCGCATGTCCGCGTGGTGATATGCAAACGTGCCCAACGGCACACATTGCTCCCACACCTCTCCATCTATCCAAACGGGGATGATCTGGCGCTTTTCCATTCTGGCGAGGGTGATTTCATCTCTCACGTAGTTGGACTCATACGATGCGGGCGAAACCACCCAAATCACGGTGGTTGCCTCTTTGATCGCTTGTCGAATGGCTCTTTCCCAACTGGGCGTGCCAGGGAGCAAACCAACCGCATCAATCCAGTAGTCAATATCGCGCCTCATCAAATCTGCACACAAATAGTCTACAGTCGGCTTGTCTTTGCTTGCGTAGGAAATAAAAATATCTGCCATCGATTCACCTACCCCACTTGTTAATCCATTGCACCGTGCCCTTGAGTATAGCGCATGTGCGCCCACCTACACAAGCATTTTAGGGAAACTCGCCCACTCCTTTGCCTTGCCCACATGCCACAGGGTGGGGTTGCACAGGCTAAGTTTGCGGTGGGGGGGCAGGGTCAAAACATTTGAGCGGTCAAAGCAGGATGCTCAGAGCTATTTTGCGAGTAGGCGCAACGAAAACCAAAACTGTAGCCATAATCAGCTGGATACCTGACGAAACGCAGGGTAGACCGCAGGTCAAAAGCCGGCAGGTTGAAGGCACCCCCGCGCAAAACCTTTTTTCTCAACTCATAGTGAACCGTTTGATCGGTGTAGTCTTTGTAGTCATTCAAACACCACTCGCGCAAGTTGCCGGACATGTCTAACGCTCCACAGACTGCCCCCCCGTGTGGGTACATCCCGACCGCCGTTGTGCGAGATAAGCGTGCCTCTGCTGAATTGGCGCGCCCCTCTAGCCATTTGTCTCCCCACGGGTAGTTCCTTTTCTCCGCCCCATTTTGGGTCGCCCATTGCCACTCCCACTCGGTGGGCAAGCGCACCTGGAAGTTGTCGTGCGGCAAACGTTGCGCCCGGCGCAAGCGGGCATCCAACCAGCGCGTGAACGCCACACACTGATACCAAGACAGTCTATCGCGTGGGGCGTTTGCAAAGGTGGACTGTGCTTCACGGAGGCGTTGTGGCTGAAAGTCATCCGGAAAACCCTTCCACCAGGTCAGGTTGTGATAGCCATCGTCCGCCTCCACAAAGGCTTGAAATTGGGCGTGCGTCACCAAGTAGGTCGAAAGGTAAAAATTCTGCAGTTCAAACTCGCCCATCTTGCCAAATGAGACTTTTGCCCCGTTTGTTCCGGGCACTTCCACCCAGGCGATTTCTGGTATGCCGTCCTTGACCCCCACTCCCACGCGCGTGTCCCCCCTCAGCGCGAGGAGATCGCCAATTTCGCGACGGCGCTCGTGTGTGGTTTCGGGTTGGGCAAGTTCGCGGTAAAGGCGTTCGTGGTCAGGCGCAGGGAAGTCGCGTGCATCTTGAGACGGACGGAGGGGTTGCGCCAACTGGGGCAACGGCGCGACTGCTTCAAGATTGCCCACCCCTTCCAGAAATTGCCTGTTGAGAGCGTTAATGAGTTCGCGCAGTCCTTTGTCATACCGCGCCCCACGCATATCGACGTAGAGCCTTTTCCCCATGCCGAAGGGCACACAATTTTCCCAAACCTCACCCTCTGCCCAAACAGGGATGATTTTGCACCCATGCTCCTCGCCAATCGAGATTTCCGTGCGGACAGAGGGGGAGGCTAACGATGACGGCGAAACCACCCAAACCACCGCACGAGAGCCTTGAATGGCTTGCCGCACACTCTCTTGGTAGCTAGGGGTGCCAACCGTCGCATCCGTCGCGTCAACCCAATGGTCGAAACCGTGCGCCGTCAAATCGTCGCGCAGGCGATCGACAAGGCGATTGTCTTTGCGTGCATAAGAAAAGAAAATGTGTGCCATCTTTTGCGCCTACACCCGTAGCTAATTTGAAACGTCGTTCAGTTAACTATAGCGCATCTTCGCCCGCTTTCACAACCAGTTAGCGAGTAACTCCCCCACGCTCGGACGTGCCCGCTGCCACAGCGTGGGCGTGCTCAACGGCGGTCAAGAGCGCAGGTTGCCTGTGGGCGCACCAAGCATGAATCGATTGATTTGTTCGGAGTTGAACAGCATCGTCAGGATGTACGCGAGGATGAAAAAGGGCAACATCTGAAAGCTAGTGCCCGAAACAACCAACCCAAACAACGGAGGGAGCAGGCTCGTTCCGATGTAGGCAACCGCCATCTGAAACCCCATGATGTTTTGAGCGTCGGCATCTCCAAAGCGGGCAGGGGTTTCGTGAAGCATGGTCGGGAAGATGGGGGCACAACCTAGACCAATCAGGATGAAACTCACCATGGAGAAGATAGAGGGGAGGGGCAGCAGTAATAAGATGGCTCCGCTTAAAATGATGAGTTCGCCCATGCGGATCAATGCCTTGCCACTTAGCGACATGCTGATGAATCCGCTGATGAACCGCCCCGCCGTGATGCTGGCGTAGTATAGCGAGATCCAGCGCGCCGCAGTGGGCACATCCATCCCTTTGACCTCAATCAAGAAGCTACTCCCCCACAACCCAACCGTCCATTCAATCCCACAGTAAAAGAAGAAGACGATCAAGACTGGGCGCACGCCCCGAATACGCAAAGGAGAGAACAGGCTTTGGATGATACTTGAGAAGGTTCGGGGAGCGGGTGACGCGGGTTGAGCGGAGGGTTGCTTATCGCCCATCGTCACAGGTTCCGTGACATGTTTTGTTTTGAGTTGTGCCACCTTGCCCCACAGGGGCAATGACAAGAAGAGCAACGTCACCAAGATGAATTGTAGGATTGCCACCGTGAGATAGCCATCTCGCCACGAAGCCCCTTGTGTTATCAGTTGCGAGATGATGATCGGTCCAGACATTGCGCCCACCCCCCAAAAGGAGTGTAGCCAATTCATGTGATGGGCTTCGTAGTTTTTGGCGACATAATCATTCAAGCCGGCATCCACTGAACCTGCGCCCAAGCCTAACGGAATCGCCAAGAAGACTAACCAGATGAAGCTGGGGGCGAACGAGAACCCCAGCAGTGCGGTCGCGGTCATCAACACGCTGACAAAGGTCACGCGCCCCGTTCCAAACCGCTTGAGAACCCTCCCACTGACCACGCTGGAGAGGATGGTGTTGATCGAGATGGTCATGGACACCAACCCCGCCAAGCTGACGGGCACAAGATACTCCACTTTCATGATGGGCCACGCCACCCCCAAGAGGGCATCGGGCAAGCCAAGACTAATGAAAGCAAGATAAATAACCAACAGGAGAAGCGTTGTCATCGGGAAACCTTTTTTGAATGTGAAGGAGTGGGGTTATATTCTGTAATCGCTCAATCTTTCACCAAGTTGCCGCCGATAATCAAGGTAGAAGTCGAGCTAGGCGTGGACTAGGGGGTGCCATCCTCATAATAGCGACGGTGCGCCAGTTCAGTGGGCAAGAGCGTTTCGGTGTCGGCTTTGCCATAGCCGAGCGTCTTCATCAATTGCGTGGGAGCGTTGCGCAATTGCATGGGAATGTGCAGGTTGCCAGTGCGTTGGACATCGGCGAGGGCGGCGAAGTAGGCATCATACGCCGCACGACTCTTGGGTGCAGTTGCCAAGTAGACCACCCCATGCCCCAAGTTGATGGCAGCTTCGGGCATGCCCACCGTTTCCGCCGCGCGGAAAACAGCATTCGCCAACGTCAGCGCGTTGGGGTCTGCCATGCCCACATCCTCACTCGCGAAGATGACCATGCGCCGAGCAACGAACTTGGGGTCTTCGCCCCCCTCCAACATACGCGCCAGATAATATAGACTGGCGTTCACATCGGATGCACGCATGCTCTTGATGAACGCGCTGATGGTGTCGTAATGCTCTTCTGCGCCTTTGTCATAGCGCAAGTTGCGCGACTGAAACGCCTCGTGCAACTGCTGGGCATTGAGCGATTGCCCATATAGCTGGGTGGCGGTTTCCAACAGGTTGAGCATCTTACGCGCATCTCCGTTGGCATACTGGATTAAAAAGACCTGTGCGCTTGGCTCTAGCTCCAGTTGCAGTTGCTGGCACGCCTGCTGGACAATGCGCATAAGGTCTTCCTCGTTCAACGGTTTGAGCGTGTACACTTGGGCACGCGATAGCAACGCTGGGATGATCTCAAAGCTGGGGTTTTCGGTGGTTGCGCCAATCAGAATGAGCGTGCCATCCTCCACGAACGGGAGCAAGTAATCCTGCTGTGCCTTGTTAAAGCGGTGAATTTCATCGAGAAACAACACCGCGCCCTGTTTGTTGGTGGGGGCAGTCGCTTCGTTCCAGCTGAACAAATCTGGTTGTTGGGCAGGAGGACGTGTTTTAACTTGTTCGACCACCTCGCTTATATCCTTCTTCCCCGCGGCGACGGCAGACAATTCAAAGAAGCGGTGCTGGGTGGCGTGGGCAAGAATGCGGGCAAGCGTGGTTTTGCCCACCCCTGGCGGACCCCAGAAAATCATGGACACCAGCTTATTACTCTCAATCAAGCGACGAAGGGGCTTTCCCGCCCCGATCAGATGCGCCTGCCCGATGAAGGTTTCTAGGGTAGTGGGGCGCAGGCGGTCAGCGAGGGGTTGTGTGGTCATGGTTCACATCACGTAGAGGATACACACTTGCTCCGTAAAGGTTGCGGAAAAGATCGTTTGTGAATAGGCACAGAGTTACGGGATGCCACCCAACCTGTGGCAGGACACCGTGCTTGTGGCCTGCGCTGTGCAACCCGAGCAGGCTTGCCGAGGCGTTTCAGGTGACGAGCGAGCATGTCGCGGCTCACTTTTTTTGCATCAACGATGCATATTTTGTGCAACATGGTCAAACACTACTCCAAAATACATTTGACAGCAAGTCCAGTGTTGGATAACAACAAGATTTACGGTATACAGGTATGCGAAATTTGCAACGATAGACTTTCCTAAGGGTTCCATCCATGCTTTCTATTGTTTATGCGTGTGCCTTAATTGGTTTAGATGGGCACATTGTTGAGGTTCAAACCGATTTCAATCCGCGCATGGGGCAACCGATGTTTACCATTGTCGGCTTACCTGGCTCAGCAGTCAAAGAAAGCCGTGATCGGGTGAAAGCCGCCATCAAGAATTCGCGGATGGAATTTCCGAACAAGGGGTATACCGTCAACTTATTTCCGGCAGATTTGCCCAAGCAAGGACCGGCGTATGACCTGGCCATTGCGATGGGCGTTTTGGGGGCAACCGACCAAGCCCCGCCGGACGCGCTCGATCGCGCCATGTTCGTTGGGGAACTTTCGCTAAATGGCATGGTCCGTCATGTCAAGGGGATCATGCCAATCACCTACACCGCGATGAAAGCTGGCTTTGAACGCATTTACGTCCCCGCGATGGACGCGCCAGAGGCGGCATTGGTGCACGGCATCGAGATTTATCCGATCGAGTCTTTGGGGCAATTGGTGGAGCATTTGTTCAAATTGAACCCGATTCAACCGTTTGACCGTAGCACCTACAATTATCAGGCGAACGCGCTCCCGTTCAGCACGACCGACTTCAGCGACATACGTGGGCAAGAACATATCAAGCGCGGGCTGGAAATTGCGGCAGCGGGTAGCCATAATCTATTAATGAAAGGGAGTCCAGGGGTAGGCAAAAGCCTGATGGCGCGTGCCATGCCCAGCATCCTCCCCACCCTCGCCCCCGAAGAGGCGTTAGAAGTCACGCGCATTTACTCAATTGCAGATATGCTCCCGTCAGATAGCCCCCTGTTTAGCCAACGCCCCTTCCGCGCCCCACACCATACCATCTCACAAGCGGGCTTGGTGGGAGGTGGATCGATCCCCAAGCCGGGGGAAATCAGCTTGTCGCATCGGGGGGTGCTGTTCATGGACGAGATTGTTGAGTTTTCTGGCAAGACGCTCGAAGTGCTACGCCAACCCATTGAGGACAAAATCGTCACCATCAGTCGAGCGGCAAAGGCACTCACCTTTCCTGCTAATTTCTTGCTGGTGGCGGCAATGAACCCGTGTCCGTGTGGCTACTTTGGGGACAGCTCACGCGCCTGCACCTGTAGCCCCACCCTCATCAAACAGTATCAAGGGCGTTTAAGCGGACCCCTGCTTGATCGGATTGACATTCATTTAGACGTTCCGCGCGTAGAGTATGAAAAACTGATGGGCAACGCCACCAGCGAAAACTCCGCTACCGTGCGTGAGCGCGTCCAACTGGCACGCGCCCGCCAAGTCGAACGCTTCAAAGAGCATCACGGGATGTATGCCAACAGCGACATGCAGGCAGGCATCGTTCAGCAGTTGTGCCCGCTCACGACGGAAGCAAAGCACATCTTAGAGGTTTCGGTCAAACGTCTACAATTGAGCGCACGCAGTTATCACCGCATCCTCAAGCTCAGCCGCACCATTGCTGATCTTGCCAACGAAGACCTCATCCAAGTGCATCATGTGGCAGAAGCACTTCAGTATCGCCCCAAGCAGCTCATCGTTTAGCGCGGGTTTTGCCCTGAAAATGGATGAAGTGGACGGGCGTGTGAGCCGTCGCTGAGGGCAACTCCCCCCCACCTGTCTTACGGCAAGATGGGGGGAGAAAGCAATCAAGGCGAGACATTACGCGCGTGATTCGGCGTATGTGGCGAAGTTATCTAGGATTGCTTGCCACCCAAGTTGTTGAAAATGAATGGGGTTTTCGGGCTCCGCTTCAAAGGATTGTACGACTTGCACGCCTTCAGGGGTCTCAGTGAACACAACCGACACTTTGCGATCATCGTCGAGCGTGTAATCAAGACGTTGATGGAGGTCAACTACAGTGTAAGTCCCGCTGAAATCAAAGGACATGCTCTTGTCTTTTGCCGCCAGCGTGTTCTTAAATCTACCCTCAACGCGCGGGTCATTTTCTGCTGCTGGACATTCCCAATCATCGGAGGCAAACGCCCACTGCATGATATGTTGGGGGTCATTCCAACATTCCCAAACTTGCTCTTTTGAAGCCTTCACTAACGCTTGAATGGTTATCACGGGTGCGGTCAAAGTAGCTATTCTCCCTACATGTTCATATTCCGTTGATTCGCCAGTATGGCAGATTTCACGTCGATGTAAATCCCGCTACGGTAGATTACAAACGAATCTTAACATTGTTAGCCGTTGTTCGCTGTGGCTCGTCTTAGATGGACTGTATGGGAGTTTGAGAAGGAGTGCTACAATCATGGCATCAAGAAGAAGGCAAACTAACCCATGACGATTCTCAATGATCTTCATCAAGTTCTATTTAATGCCGTCCTGTTATTTTCGCTGGCAATTGGCGTATGGGCAACGGTCATGGCAGCACGCAACCGTAGCATCAGCGGACAGTTTTGGGGGGCGATCAGCATCCTCACCCTGCTATCATTCATCACGTTGACGGTAGGGATGATCTTGTGGCTCACCGGCTTCCGTGTTCCTCGTGTGAACACCTATTTCATCTACATGGCTTGGATGGTGATTATCATCCCGGGCATGTTCACCCAGTTACGCGGGCGTGATGATGCTTCGGCAGCGTTGGCGTTTGCCATGTTGAGCGTGTTTAACTTCTTCGTCGGTTTGAGCATGTTGAGCCGTGGGCTAATCGGACCGTGGCAACTCGGTTAGCGTCTGACTTGCAATGTGGTTGGGTGTTGGGGTTAGGCGGACGCTTCCAACCTCCCTTTACCACCCCTGCCACTTGGTTATACTATTCG
>CAIRDJ010000489.1 GCA_903877335.1 uncultured Chloroflexota bacterium
GCCCAGTTGGATTGACGCGCCAACCGATTGACGATCCATGTGCGTAGAAAATGGGCTTTGGGGAACAGATAGGGAAAGCGCAGGTCATGAAAGGTGGTGACAAGCGGTACAAGCGGGCGGATCACTTCAGGGAGGAAGTGAATCCATGGTGACATCTGAAAGGCGGCGGTTTGATAATGGAGATGCACAATCTCAATGCCCTCTTGTTTGATCCACCGTTGGATGGCAAGCATGCGGTTGGGTGTCCAACGGGTGTGAGTGGTGGAGAGCGTCTCGTCTAGCCCATCGGGCGCGGTGAGAATGGCGACTTCATGACCTTGTTGCGCGTAGCGATGGGCAAGGATGTGCGCACATGCCCCCACGCCCCCACGCATGGGGGGATATTCACCACTGATGATCCCAATCTTCATGCTTGCCCAACCATCAAGAAGCGTAAGACCGCACGATAAACGCGCACCCGTTCCCACCGCATGGCGGACTTGTGTCCCAGCGTGGCTAAACTTGCTTCGCGTAATCCTTGCCACGCATATAAACTTGCCAAGATCACCCGTAACACCTCTCCAAACCACGCCCCATGATAACGGCGATGGTACAGAATTTTACTGCGGGTATATTGAATATGTTTGAATTGGGTCACTTGGTCGCTACTTTTCCCCCCATGATGCAAGACGGTCACATCCCCCAAGAACTTGGCTTTCCAACCCGCGAGGTGCGCACGCTTACACCAATCCACTTCTTCAAAGTACATCACAAACTGCGTATCCAATCCGCCGATCTGTTCGTAAACTTTGCGCCGTGCCATCAGCGCGTGCCCTTGCACCCAGTCCACATCTAACGTGGCGCGGTCGGGCGGTTCGGTGATGTAGTACCACGCCAGCAGGGAGAGTGGGGCAAGCGGTTGTAGCCAAGTGCTTTCTAAAATGGCGATGGCGCGATTGGGGAAGTGTCGCCGACTGGATTGGGTGCTACCGTCGGTGTTGATGGTATAGGGTCCCACGATCCCATACTCTGGATGTTCATCTAAGAAGCGCACCATTCCCAATAACAGACCGTCTTGAACCACCGTATCCGGATTCAACAGCAAAAGATGTCGCCCTTCGGCAATGGCTAACCCTAAGTTGTTCCCACGTGTAAAGCCGACATTGCTGCTTTGCGGGAGCAAGCGCACTTGTGGGAAGTGTTGACGCACATGTTCAACCGTTCCATCGCCACTAGCAGAATCCACCACAATGACTTCTAAAGTCAGTCCATCTTGGTGAGCATAGATGCTTGCCAGGCAGGCATCCAATAACTCGCGCGTGTTCCAACTCACAATGATGATGGAAAGTTCCATAGCGTTAGAGGGTTTCCTCGCCCAAGCCAAACAGACGCTGGGCATTTTGGGTGGTGACATCCGCCATCTGCTCGGTACTAACCTGATGCAAAGTTGCTAGGCGTTCTGCCACAGCAACCACATAAGCGGATTCATTGCGCTTGCCCCGTTGTGGTTGGGGAGCAAGATAGGGGGCATCGGTCTCAATTAACAGGCGGTTGCGTGGTACACAACTGGCAATCTGGCGCAATTCATCGGCGTTCTTGTAGGTGACGGGACCCGTGAACCCAAGATGAAACCCCAACCTCAGCACTTGATCGGCGATTTCCTGACTTGCTGAGAACGAATGTAACACCCCAACACGTTCATGTAGGCTTGAGGGGATGGACGGTTGCCATTCTGTCAGTAACGCCACCGTGTCTGCGCTTGCCTCGCGGTTGTGAATAATCAATGGCAACGCCAACTCACGCGCTAAAGCCAACTGTGCCCGAAACGCCTCTGCCTGTTTTTCATGCGGACTAAGTTTCCAGTGATAATCTAAACCGATTTCACCAATGGCAACCACCTTTGGCTCGGTAGTTGCCATCATGCGAAGGTGTTCGATCTGCGATGGATGGAAGTCTGCTGTGCTATTGGGATGGATGCCCACCGCCACAAAGACCCCTGTGTAACGTCGCGCCAGTTGAATCGCGCTCTCACATGTTTCAAGGTCTATGGCGGGGACGATCAGTTGAATGACCCCTGCCTGTCGTGCCCGTTGAATGACCGCATCAAGATCGTTCTCAAAGGGCGGGAGGTTAAGGTGGCAGTGGGTATCAACCAGTCTCATGGCAAATTGTGAGCATCTTGGAGTAGTTTCAGATCAGCTTCAACCATCATCTCAATTAATTGCTCAAACTGAACTTGTGGCTCCCAACCAAGTTGATCTTTTGCCTTGCTAGAATCACCAATCAAGAGATCAACTTCCGCAGGGCGCATGAAGTTAGGGTCTTGGTACACATAGTCTTGCCAGTTCAAGCCCACACATCCAAAGGCACATTCCACTAAGTTCTGCACGGTATGGGTTTTGCCTGTTGAAACCACATAATCATCTGGGGTATCTTGCTGAAGCATCAACCACATGGCACGCACATAATCCCCGGCAAAGCCCCAGTCACGCTTGGCATCTAAATTGCCCAGCGGTAACTTGTTCGCCAAGCCCAGTTTGATCTTGGCAGCATGGTAGGTCACTTTACGGGTGACAAACTCAAGCCCACGACGGGGAGACTCATGATTGAACAAGATGCCACTGGTGGCGTGTAGGTTGTAGCTTTCTCGATAGTTGACGGTGATCCAATGTCCATAGACCTTTGCCACCCCGTAAGGGCTACGGGGGTAAAATGGTGTGGTTTCCTTCTGTGGACTTTCCACCACTTTGCCGAACATCTCGCTACTGGATGCCTGATAAAAGCGAATGTCGCGGTTTACCGTCATGATGGCATCTAACAAGCGGGTCACGCCAATTGCGGTGACATCTCCCGTGAAGACCGCTTGTTGCCACGAAGTCTGCACGAAACTTTGTGCTGCAAGGTTATACACTTCTTCTGGACGAGACGTAATCAATGCCTTTTGTAAACTGGTTTGATCCAGTATATCCCCAGAGATGAGATGAATATCATCTTGAATGTGGGCGATACGCTCGTAATTGATGGTGCTACTACGGCGTACTAAACCAAAAACTTCATATCCTTCGCTTAACAGAAATTCCGCAAGGTAAGAGCCATCCTGCCCTGTGATTCCTGTAATGAGTGCCCGTTTCGCTGTCATGCTTTCACCTTTATTCCGCTGTGCCACAGTAAGACACAATCGCTTGTGTGATTTCCATAAGTGTTACTTGTTAATTCGTTCTTTACTAACTCGAAAGCGACAATCATCTAGCACATCGGCTAACGAATGTTCAAAACTGTAGTGCGGTTGCCAACCGGTGCTCGCTCGTAAGTGAGAAGCATCCCCCCTAAGGATGGGAATTTCTACAGGACGCAAGCGGTTTTCATCAATGTGAACCTCAATTGGCAAGTTTACCAATTGGATGAGGGTACTTAGCAAGTCAGAAATGCTGTGGGCTTCGTTGGATGCCACATTGTAAACGTCACCGGGTTGCCCCTGTTCAATAATGAGTTGATACGCCGCAACAATATCTCGAACATCGGTGAAGTCGCGTTGAGCCGTTAAATCCCCCACCGAGATGATTGGGGATTGCTCTTGCGCTTCAATGCGTGCCACCTGCATAGCAAATGCCGGGGCAACAAACCGCTCGTTTTGCCCAGGTCCAAAGTGATTGAAGGGACGCGCCCTCATCACCTGAAGATTATGGCTAAGGTGATATTGCAACGCTAACATTTCTTGGGCAACCTTGCTCACGCTGTAGGGGCTGGTGGGTTTCAGGTGCAGGTTTTCAGTCATGGGCACTTCTTCGGGTTTGACAATCCCATATACCTCTGCCGAGCCAACCACCAAAAGGCGCGGTTGATACGTTAATTCGAGGCAAGCCAAGGTGATATTCAACTGTGAGCGAATGTTGTTTTCGAGAGTTTCCCACGGAGCAATGAAAGAACGTGGGACAAATGCCTGCGCCGCCAAGTGATAAATAAAGTGGGGCTGAATCGCGTGTATCA
>CAIRDJ010000490.1 GCA_903877335.1 uncultured Chloroflexota bacterium
ATCAATGCCAGTGATGCGCCATAGAACACCGCACGGCGTGGGGTGGGCTTGTGGAGGAAACGCCAATACGTCCAACACGCGACGCTGGCGGACGCGATCACCAACGGGTAGGGGCGGATCTCGGTGGTGTAGGTGATGAAGTAGGCGTTTGTGCCCAGCAACCCCACCACCCATAGCCCGTGATAGGGGGAACGGGTGAGCGTGTGCACCATGCGATAGGCGACGGACAGGGTGAGCATGCCCCATAGCACCCCCTGATACCGCCCCACCCATTCGCTCGTTCCGCCGATGCGCCACCACGCCCAAAAGAAGGATTCCCACAACGGGGCGTGAATGTCTTGCCGCGCCATGTACCACACAGTGTGGGCAAGGCTACCGGTGGCGTGGAAGTAAGAGAGGTATTCGTCTGGGTGCATGTGCATCAACGGCAACACGGCAAAGACCAACGCCATCCACCCCAATAACAACCCGCTTGCCACCCCCGTAGGATGCTTTGCCAACACGCGCACAATGGATTTCACGTGGGAACTCCCTCAATCTTGCGTTACACTATCTTCAAAATAGCGTTCTGTTACAAAGGATTCAAGATGGTTTCGACAGTACCTGCCTCCCCATCCCCCACCACAACCGCTTTGGTGGAACAACTCATGGCTCACATTCAAGGAGATGTCCTTGCCTCTGACTTAGACCGCGCGATCTACAGCACCGACGCTTCTATGTATCGCGTGCTCCCCCGTTGCGTGGTGGCACCGCGCGACACCGCCGACATCGTGCAAACGCTCCAGTTGGTGCATGCCCACCATAGTTCGATCATTCCACGCGGTGGCGGAACGAGCTTGAGCGGGCAATCGGTGGGCACGGGGGTGGTGCTTGATCTGTCTAAGTATATGAACCGCGTCTTAGAACTCAACGCGACAAAACGCTGGGTTTGGGTGGAAGCAGGGGCGATTCAAGCGCATGTCAACAACATGGCGAGCCAGCACGGGCTAAAGATTGGACCCGACCCGTCCTCAACGCGCATGGCAAGCGTGGGGGGCATGATCGGCAACAACTCCACTGGGGCACATTCCATCCTGTACGGGATGATTGCTGACCACGTGAAGGCGGTTGAGGTGGTGTTGTGGGATGGCTCGGTGGTGATGTTTGACCCCAAAACGCCCGACGAGTTGGAGCAGATCACCCAGCACGACACGCTTGAGGCGCGACTTTACCGCGAGATTCCGTCCTTAGTGCGGACCTACGCTGAGGACATCCGCACGCGCTACCCGAAGGTGTGGCGCAATGTGGCGGGCTATAACCTTGACCGCGTGCTTAAGCTCATGGAGCGTGGCGAATCCTTCACGCTGGCACCGCTCATTGTGGGGAGCGAGGGCACGCTCGGCGTGGTGACGCGCGTGAAGCTGAATTTGGTGGACATTCCCAAGCACACGCACTTATCAGTTGTCCACTTCAATAGCCTACGCGAATCAATGGAAGCCGTGCCCACCATCCTTGAACATCAACCCGCCGCCGTAGAACTGATTGACCGCTACTTCAACCAGTTGGCGGCAACCTCCACCGAGTGGGGCGCGTTGTTGCCCCACTACTTCCGCAACGATCCCGCCGCGGTGTTGGTGGTGGAATTTTACGGGAATAGCATGACGGAGTTAAGTGAGCGTGCGCAACAGCTACAGGCGCACCTTGCCCAAAAGGGCTATCGTGGCGAGGTGGTACAACTTGCCCAACCCCACGAGATCAACACGCTGTGGAACATTCGCAAAGCTGGCTTGGGACTGATGATGAGCAAGCGCGGAGATGCTAAACCGCAGAGCTTCATTGATGATGCCACTGTCCCGATTGAGCATCTGCCCGCCTTTGCCGAAGAAGTGGAGCGCATCTGTAATGAGCTAGGCACGCCTGCCGCCATCATCGGGCATGCGTCCGCCGGGTGCATCCATGTGAACCCCACCCTCAGCACCAAAGACCCCGCCAGCACCGAGAAGATCCGCCAGCTTTCAGAGGCAATCCTCACGCTTGCCATCAAGTATGAAGGCTCGACGACGGGCGAACACGGCGAAGGAATCGCGCGGAGTTTCTTCAATGAACAGCTTTACGGAACGCGCCTGCATACCGCCTTCCGTCAGGTGAAGGGCTTGTTTGACCCCCACAACCTGCTCAACCCTGGCAAGATCATCGACGCGCCCACCCCGTGGGATCCGCAAGTGATCCGCATGAGTCCGCACTATCACACCCAGCACGCCCCCACCTTCACGTGGCTAGACTTCTCGCAAGACGGGGGCTTCAGCGGTGCGGTGGAAATGTGCAACGGGCAAGGGTTCTGTCGCAAGACGGACGGGGGCATCATGTGCCCGTCGTATATCGCCACCCGTGATGAAAAACATTCCACGCGCGGACGTGCCAACGCGCTCCGTAGCGCGATGAGCGGGGCGTTGGGCGAGGAAGGCATGACCAGCGATGCGCTGTACGAAGCGTTAGACTTGTGTTTAGAGTGCAAGGCGTGCCAGCGTGAATGTCCAAGCATTGTGGACATGGCAAAGATGAAATCGGAATTTTTGGCGCATTATCAGGCGGCAAAAGGCGTGCCGTTGCGCAGTCGCGTGTTCGGCAACATCCGCCTCATCAACCAACTGGGAAGCCTCCCTGTGGTGCGCTCGTTGGTGAATTGGTCGTTCACCGATCGCACGCTTCGCGCGTGGATGGAGCTGGGG
>CAIRDJ010000491.1 GCA_903877335.1 uncultured Chloroflexota bacterium
ACCGATTCCTTCCTACACCTACAACAACGCTGGGGATTATCTCGTCACGCTCACGCTTGCGGATGCGCAGGGTGTCACAAGTCTTTCGCAGACGACGATTTCGGTAACGAGTGCATTGCAGGCATCGTTCGTAGCAAGCTCCACCAGCGGAACAACCCCATTGACGGTGACGTTTGATTCAAGCGCAAGCACGGGTAGCATTTCTAGCTACACGTGGGACTTTGGCGATGGCGTTGGTTTCAGCAACGAACCGAATCCTTCCTATACCTTCAACAACGCCGGTGATTATCTTGTCACGCTTACCCTCTCAGACATGGGTGGGACACTTTCCAGCGCAACAACAACCGTGAACGTAAGTGCGCTCACTGTGGCAAGCACAGAACCCAGCGCAATATTGTTCGTCTCAAATGCGAGCGGTACCGCGCAACTATATGGCATGTCCAACGACGGTTTGAACGTGCAGCAACTCACCAACTCACCAACCGCCATCAGCGATTTTGCGTGGTCAGCACAAGATCAGATCGCCTTCACTTCAGATGGGCTAATCTATATCATGTCCTATGACGCAACTAATGTTGCCCCCTTGTTGGTAGATGGCATCAGCGCATTAGCAGGTAACTCAGTGGATTGGTCTCCAGATGGCGAACGCCTGGTTTATCGTGCAAATGAAACTGGTGTAGACGATCTTTTCATCATCAATAAAGATGGTTCAGCAAAAACTAACCTCACCAACTCGGTTGGCAACCATGCCGATCCGGATTGGTCGCAACAGGGTTCTCAAATTGTCTTTGTCAGTGATCGAGACGGGAATAATGAATTGTATCTTGTGAGCACCGATGGGTTAAATCTTGTACGTCTAACCATCAGTGATACGCAAGAGTTACAACCGGCATGGTCGCCTGATAATTCTCGGATAGCTTACGTGAGCAACCAGGATGGCAATTACGAAATCTACCTAATGAACGCGGACGGAACAAACCTCCAACGTTTAACCGATTATTCGGGGGTGGATGAGCAACCTACTTGGTCAGAAGATGGCAGTCGTATCCTATTCGTTTCTGACCGTGATGGGATTCGTGGTGTATACAGCATGAATACAGATGGAACGAGCGTCCAACGCCTGACAGATCCTTCTACTGAAAGTATCACTCCGGCATCAAGACCTTAATTCATTCTCTATGAGCATGGTCGCGCCAGCGTTTGGCGCGACCTCTACAGGAAACCCACATGAATTTGACAAATCCTCAATGGTTGGTGTTTTATCTGATGTTGTTACTCACATCGTGCCGCCCAACTCTTCAATCGGAAAAGTTGATTTTTACCTTAATAGCGGATGGCAGAGAGCGTAGTTTTGCATATCCTGAATCAATCACTGTAGCTCAGTTCTTGCAAGATTCTAAATTAGAACTAGGGGATTTAGACCGAGTAAACCCGCAACCCTATACCCAACTGACCAACGGCATGATTGTTACAGTGGTTCGTGTTCAAGAATCCACAGTATGCGAAGAATCGGAAATACCCTATTCTACCCAGTCGATTTTGAATGAAGGGCTTCAACCTTCTGAAGAGCGGTTGGGGCAAGGAGGGTCAAACGGTACTGAACAGGTGTGCTACCGCACCTCTATTGAGAATGGAATTCCCCAACCCCGTGTCGAGATAAGCCGTGTGGTGATTACTGCCCCAGTGGATGAAATCATCTATGTCGGTGCATCCAAGCAGTTAGACCCTGTGAATGTTGAAGGTAGCTTAGCCTATATCAACAATAGAAATATTTGGATCATTCAAGGAAACAGCCTTGCTAAAAAGAATCTCACCAATGATGCAAACTTAGATGAACATGTATTTGAATTGAGCGAAGATGGCAACCGTATTTTGTTCACACGCCACGACGCCGAACAACTTAGCGATTTTTCAAATCAATTGTGGGTGGCAACAGATTTCCAACAGGATTCTCCAACGGTTATTAAATTAGTTCCAGAGAATATTTTACATGCAGACTGGTTCACGGATGATGTGATTACATATTCCACCGCCGAGGCAAGTGAGACTGCGCCAGGTTGGCGTGCTTATAATGATCTATGGAAAATGCAGTTTGATCCTACTACGGGGGCAAGCATTTCGATTGACCAACTGGTAGAACCTTCGTCGTTTGGATTATATAGTTGGTGGGGCACTCGCTTTGACTGGTCGCCTTCGAGGGAAGTTCTGGCATGGGTGCGGGCAGATTCGCTTGGGATATTCGATTTACAAACCAACGAATATCTCACTTTGGTTGACTATCCCGTTTACAACACTAGGCAATCATGGTCATGGCGTGCCAGTACCTCTTTCTCACCCGACGAAAAACTGATCTTAAGCACTTTTCATGTTGCCATTGGCAATTATCCACCAGAAACTAGCCCCGCATTTTCGGTCGGTGTGACGAGTGTAGATGGCACTTTCTCTGCTGAACTCATGCCGAATACAGGTATTTGGTCAAACCCACAATTTTCTCCCCCTCAATCCGACCTTAGCCTGATAGCCTATCTCCGATCCAAAGACCCTTTCAATAGTATCAATTCAGCTTATGAATTGGTTGTGGCAGATCAAGATGGAAGCAATTCACGGGTCGTTTTTCCTAACGGCGACATGGGGTTAGAAGCTCAAGAGTTTGCATGGAGTCCAAGTGGAGAGCAGATAGCCGTGATCTATCAAGGCAATTTGTGGATTGTTGATGTACAGACAGATGTAGCACATCAGTTGACGCAAGACGGTGGGGCGCGCCAACCTATCTGGAGATGATATGAGAAACCTAATTATTGTGATGATCGCCTTTTTGGCTACGGTTAGTGGGTTCGTTGGTGTTAAAGGGGTAGAGAATGAACAACACTTTGAACTGCGTGGGTATGTTGACCCCACCACTACGGTTCATCTGCCCTACGTACCCCATCCCAACCGATTAGGAGTGCAGGTTGAACTTACCCAATACTCGACGGATGAACTATCGACCCAACTGCAAACTATGCAAGCAACGGGCATTCGTTGGATAAGGCAATTCATTCGGTGGGATGTAATTGAACCAATTAGGGGCAACTTACAGTGGGAAACATACGACTCTATTTTTGATGCGCTACGCAGTCAGCATGAGCTAACGCCGATTGTAGTTTTCTATGGCACACCACGCTGGGCGCAATCCCCCAATTGGGCGACAGACTCTACTTTGACTCCCCCTAACACCGCATATTTCACCGAGTTTGTTCGTGCGTTTGTAAATCGGTATGGCTCACATATCCGTTACTATCAAATTTGGCATGAACCCAATTTGCAAAGTTCTTGGGGAAATCATCCTCCCAGCGTGACGGAATACGTGGATTTATTGTCAAGCGGTTACAGTGCAATCAAGAGTTTAGACGTAGATGCTGTAGTGGGAACAGCAACGCTTGCCCCCACCACCGAGCAAGGACCGCTTAACATCAGTGACTGGCGTTATCTTGCAGAGATGTACCAGTTGGGGGCAGAACAATATTTCGACGCGGTAGGAGCGATGGCTTATGGGTTTGATTCATCACCATTAGACCGCAATGTTGATGAGCAAATCTTGAACTTCTCTAGGTTCGTCGGACTGCGCGAGTTGATGCTGAAATATGAAGATGCCGAAAAAGCGATATGGATCACGGATTGGGGGTGGAATAGCCTTCCTATCAACTGGCAAGGAAACCCTTCCATTTGGGGGAATGTTTCCGAAGATGAACAAGCTCTATATACGCTGCAAGCCATTGATCGTATTGAGCGCGAGATGCCTTATGTTGCGTTTGCCACTTTGAACGCCTGGCAACCCAATGTAGTTGTTGAAGACCCACAATGGGGATTTTCTTTAGTTAACAATGCGGGCGTAAAAAGTAAAACACAACATGCCTTAGCCAATAGAATCCCAACGACTCTTCCTCAAAACGGACTTTTTCACCCGGCGTCAGAATTTGCGCAATATAGCGGTGTGTGGACTTTCGGCACATTAGGGGCAGATATTGGATGGGTAGGGGACAGTGGCGCAGCGTTCCAATTTAAGGGAGAGTCCATTGCCTTGATGCTACGTGAAGGAGACTATGTAGGATATATCTATCCGCGTGTTGATGGAATTCCCCCAAAAGATTTAGCAACCGATACACAAGGCCAACCTTACATTCTACTTACTGACCCGAAATTACAAACCAATCTAAATCCCATCCGTGTGGAAAGCGGGTTAAACCCGTTAGAGACCCACACATTACAGATCGTAGCAGACCGCGGTTGGGATCGCTGGGCATTGGCAGGTTACGCGGTGAGTTCAGGAAATCTAAATGCACCCTATGAACGGATCAAACAGATCGGTTGGCTCACTACATTTGTTGCTTTTTTATCAACGCTGATACTAGCTAGAACTGTCACATGGCGAAGACTGTTGATTCGGTTAGATGATAAAATAACCTCCCTGTCAAGTGTCTTCGCGTTTTTCATGGGAGTTATGACCTCGCTAGTTTTGATGGTGGCGTTGTTCACTTTAACAATAGATGGACAGCTGAATTTTCTAAGGCGTACCCATGTTTCGCTGGGATTGGGATTGTTGACAACAGGAATCTTATACCTTGAGCCATCTATTGTGGTGATTGCAATGGCTACCATCGTGTTATGGGTTTTGTCTTTTTACCATCCTGAACATGCCATCTATTGGATTGTGCTGTGGGCACCTTTCTTTTTATATCCGGTTCAGCTATATCGTTTTGCTTTCCCCATGTCAGAATTACTATTGCTCATTGCGTTTTCAGCATGGTCGTTCAAATACATCCTGCGCTTTACACAGAGGTATTTTCTGGGAGGATTGCCACTAACCACACCATTTAAATTGAGGGCAACGGATTGGTTGATGCTTAGTTGGTGTACGTTAGGGATAGTGGCGTGGTTGAATTCCGACTACCGTGCAGCGGCAACCACTAACTTTAGAACCATGATAATTGAACCCGTTTTGTTTTATCTACTACTTCGTACCACGCTTACAACCTCTCGCAAAGTTAGCTACTTAATGTGGTCTTTGGTGGCTTCTGCCATACTTGCTTCACTGTTTAGTTTGGGGATGTTCATACTTGGTGAAGGCATCATCACTGCGGAGGGTGCTACACAACGTGTAGCAGGAATTTATGGCTCTCCCAACAATCTTGCACTCTACCTTGAACGCATCTTACCCTTCATCGTTTTTTATGCTGTGCTAGTTAATCGACGTGTTGTACGTGTACTTATGGGGATTGTTGTGCTTTTGCTCATTGGATTGATCGCCCTAACCCAAAGCGTTGGCGCAATTACACTGGGCTTGCCTAGTATGTTGCTGTTTGGATTAGGCATCTACTACCGAAAGAAATCTTTTTTGCCAATTGCGGTAGTGCTTGTAGTAATTGTGGGGGGGATATTCTCCCTGTCGCAACTACCACGCTTCACCAAGATTCTTGACCTCAGTGAAGGGACAAGTTTCTTCCGTTTGCGTTTATGGCAAAGTTCCTTACAGATGTTAGAGGATCATCCTATATTGGGATTAGGTTTAGATCAATTTTTGTACGCTTATCGTGGTGTCTACATTTTGCCAGATGCGTGGCAAGAACCCAATCTATCTCACCCCCATAATATCATTTTCGATTTCGGGTTACGCTTTGGAATAGGTGGCATGATCTATCTCATTGTATTACAACTCGTGTATTGGAAACGCTTCATCAGTCTAAATCGTGATGCCCCACACCTTTTGCCGAATGAACGGGCGTGGTTGTTTGGTGGTGTGTGCGCGATGATAGGCTTGGTGTTTCATGGGATGGTAGACAATAGTATTTTTGTCAACGACCTCGTTTTGATCTTCATCATCATGCTGTATCTTCCATTTAGTCAGATGTTTCAAGATAGCATCAGGTAGCTTCATATGATAAACTACTGCAGTATACAGGGTTGCGTGTAAATGAGGTGTATGTTGCGTGTTGTGATCGCTGGTGGTGCTGGATTTATTGGATCCCATTTGTGTGAATGTTTCCTAAATCAAAACGATTCAGTTGTTTGTGTTGACAATTACCTCACTGGAACACCACAAAATATCTTACATCTCCAAAGCAATCCTAAGTTTGAGCTTATCGTGCAGGATATCACGAAGCCTCTTTCTATGGATGGTGAAGTTGATACGGTATTAAATTTTGCCTCCCCTGCCAGTCCCCCTCATTATCTTGAACATCCAATTGAAACCCTGATGGTAGGTTCTATTGGCACACAAAACCTGCTTGAGTTAGCGAAGCAAAAAGGTGCGAAGTTCATGATGGCTTCTACTTCGGAGATTTACGGGGATCCATTGCAACACCCACAAGACGAGGCATATTATGGAAATGTCAACTGTATCGGTCCACGTAGCGTGTATGACGAGGCAAAACGTTATGCCGAATCCATTACAATGGCATATCACCGTGAATATAAAGTCAGCACCCGCATCATTCGCATCTTCAATACGTATGGACCTCGCATGAGCCTTGATGATGGGCGCGTGGTACCCAACTTTATTGCTCAGGCTTTACGAGGCGAGCCTCTCACCATTTATGGTGACGGTTCACAGACTCGAAGTTTTCAATACGTTGATGATCTTGTTGAGGGCATCCAAAATCTATTGGGCTACGAATACTACGAGCCGATCAATTTAGGAAATCCGCATGAAATGACCATCAACGAATTTGCCCATGTTATCAATATGGTGACTGATAATCCCGGTGGAATCATTTATCATCCCAACAACCGCATCACGGATGATCCTCAACGTCGTAAGCCGGACATTCGCAGGGCAAAAGAGATTTTAGGGTGGGAGCCTAGCACAGCTTTAGTTGAGGGGATCACAAAAACAATTGCGTATTACAAATCCATCCTCTCTGTTCAGTAATCAAAACCAGATTGGGCTTATCTTTGTTCTTGTTCTCCCCTGCATTTTATTCATACCAT
>CAIRDJ010000492.1 GCA_903877335.1 uncultured Chloroflexota bacterium
CCGCTTGCTGAAAGCGTCACTTGTGCAGGGGTGGGTTCTTGCGCAGTGATGGTGAGGTTCAAGTCAAAGAGTTGATCGGCATTGACGGTGCTGGGGACATCAACTTCTGTCAATTGGACTTCAGGTTGGGGGGGATTGTCTAATTGGATGTAATCAATGGGGATGCCTGTTGCGGTTGCCAAACCAATAGCCGACTCCGTATCGCCTGTGGTTGGAAGCCCATCACTTAGAATGACCATGCGTCGCGCTGCGTCGGAGGGGAGTAACGCCAGACCCAAGCGGATGGCTTCTGCCAGGTCGGTGTGGTTGGTGAGGGGGGCGGATTCAACCTCGCCTAGAGTTTGTTGGATGCTTACGGATTGCTCGACGACTGCATTTGCCCCAAACAGCACCACCCCCGCGCGATCATCAGGGTGCATGACATCCAACGCGGAACGAACGGTGTCGAACGCCTGCGCTTGGGTTTCAGGCGCAATGCTGTCGCTGACATCCACCAAGAACACCACTGCTAAACGGTTGGCGGATAACACGATTTGCGCCCCACTGAGTGCCAACGTCAGCAAGACTAGGATCAACACCCGCACCAGCAGACTCCATGTATCACGAGTGCGCCGATGAGCATGGCGCGGAAAACCAACCCATATGGTGAAGGGGAGGGCGAGCAACAGCAACAGAGCAAACGGAAAGCTAAACGTCATGCAAAAACCCAACGGGCTGTTTTAGTCTATAATGCTTATTGTACCCTGAAACTAAAGACCCACCACATCCGTTGTAGCATGACATCCACACGGTCTGATGATTTGATATGGAGTAATGAACATGATTCAGCAATTAACGCTTGAGAACTTCAAGAGTATTCAATCCATTGAATTTGAACTGGGCAACTTGAATGTACTCATTGGGCGCAATGGTAGCGGAAAGTCCAACTTCCTTAGTTTTTTTCATTTATTGGGGCAGGCTATGCGACATGGCTTAAACCGTACCATTTACGATGATTTCCAAGGGTTTGAGTATATCCGACACTTGAATGTGCCCGCCTCCGATGGGTTACGTTGGCGGTTGACCTTCCCACAAAAACAGGATGAAATCTATTTCTATGAAGTTGGGATTGTGGGGCAGGGTTTAGGAGGCTACATCATCCAATCCGAAGTGCTTTCCCGTTCCCCTTATCCCACTTATGATGATCCTTACGAGTTCATTGACGTGCGAAATGGCAAGATCAACTTGTTAAAGGCGGCGGATAGGTCTTCTGAACCTGCCGAACTGGATAACCTTGACCGAGAACTTGCCATTGCTCAAATCCGCAATCAAACGCGCTACCCAGCTTTAATGACCATGTATCGAGAGTTGAGAGCATGGAAGGTCTTTAGCGGTTTTGGCAAGCGTGAATTACAGACGATTCGGGGTGGACAAATCTTGAATATTGTCAACCCACTAGAGCTAGAGTTAGATGGCTCTAACTTGGTTTCAGTGTTATATGCGTTTGCCAATCAACCCGAATATGAGCCAGTCTATGAACGGCTCAATCAGATCATGCAATTGGTATTTCCTGACTTCAAGCAATTTGATTTTCCCCTTTCCGCTGGGGGGCAAGCCAGCATTGCCTTACGTAGCAAGGATGTGAAAAAGAGTATTCCAGCCTTCTTGCTGTCGGATGGACAATTGCGCTTCTTAGGCTTATTGGTTTTATTGCTTCTGCCTACGCCTCCTAACTTGATTTTGATTGATGAGCCTGAAATTGGGATGCACCCCAAGATGATAAACATCTTGGCGGAATTGCTTCAAGAGGCGGCGCAACGTACTCAAATCATCATTGCCACCCATTCCCCACAATTGATTGACTCGCTTCCACCAGAATCCTTATGTGTTGTGGAAAAGCAGAACGGCGCAACCACCCTAACGCGCCCTGATCCAACCCGTCTAGCACGCTGGCTAGAGCGGTATAAAGCTGGCTACTTATGGACACATACCACCCTGATTGAGAGGTGATGATATGCCAGTCTTATACATCTTATGTGAGGGGCATAGCGAAGAAAGCGTTCTCCCCACCTTCTTACAACCCTACTGGTCAGTACGCTTTAGCCAGTGCGAGGTGGTACGTCGTTATGACGGAAACGGTGATCTCAAACAGAACTTTAGGGAAGATTCTCATCTCTATTTGCTTGAGAATGATGTGTTCATATTGTGCCTGTTAGACCTCTATGAGGCACCTAAAGAGTGGTATGACCGCAACAAGCATGACCGTGAAACAGCTTTTCAGTTGATACAACGACGGCTGTATGACCAAATTAATCCAACTTATCATAGTCGTTTTGGCGGTTTTGCAGTCGTGATGGAATTAGAAACTTGGCTTTTGGCAGACCCTAAACTTCAACAAGAGGTGTTTCATCGGGAGTATCCTCACCCTGAAACCATTCAACATCCTGCAGCGGAACTTGAGAAAGTTTATGCTGGTTATAGGAAAGGACTTGATGCCCCTAAACTGTTTGGGAAGGCGAGCGCAAAACGGGTTCATGATGACAACTGTCCACACTTTCGTAAATTGGTGGAGTGGTTGATAACCGACCCTACCGAAGAGAAGAGGATATTGGCTAAAAGTCATTATCATCAACACAATCAGAAAGTGGTTGAGCAAAGCGAGGCACTACAGGCGAAAGCCAACGAAGCATATAAACGTTCTGAAACGTATCTTGAGCAAGGTCTCTTCGATGAAGCAGAATATTGGGACGATATATCCAGAGCATACACTCAACAAATAACCGAACTATATTCATTGCCAGACTCCCATTAGAATGGAAACCCATTCTTTCAATCATCAAAGGTCGCTATGTCATCCATTGCGCTTCATCCCCTATTGAAACCTGTGCAAATTGGCAACGTGCAGATCAACACCCCGCTCTTTTTGGCACCGATGGCGGGACACACGGATTACGCTTTTCGGGTGATGTGCCGCGAGCAGGGCGATTGTGGCTTGGTGTGCACCGAACTCATCAGCAGTGATGCCATGCAATATGCTGATGCCAAGCGACGCGCTCTCATGAAGTTTGACTGGGAGG
>CAIRDJ010000493.1 GCA_903877335.1 uncultured Chloroflexota bacterium
TCGCCTTTTAGACACCACGACTACCCAAACTGCGCATCACCAATTGCGCGAGGTGCTTCGGGAGGCGGACTTGAACACCTGCGCCGAGCGTCAAGCGGACGTGCAGGAACTGATGCCACAAGTGCGCTTCCGCACCAAATTGTGGTTGGTGGGCACGCTACGCCAAGACCCCACGCTCGTCACCCCATCCGACGAGCAGGTGAGCGCGTGGCTAAACCGTTCCGAACGCCAGACCGCCAGCGCGGTTCTGTGGCTTTTGGGATTGCAAGCAACGCTCAACTTGCTGGTAATGGGTTTGGCTTGGGTGGGGGGCGTTCCGCGCGGTGTGGCGGTGGTGGTATGGTTGGTGTATGTCGGTCACTTCGCCGTGAGGGTGTATCGGATGGGCAACCTGTTTGAGGATGCCGCCACGCTGTTGAGTAGCTTGCGCTTGTATGAGCGCGTCTTCGTCTTTTTAGAACGCGCGTCCTATCAACAGATGCCACGCCTCAAAACGCGCGTCGCCCCCATCCTGCAAGATTCCCCCACGCGCCACTTGCAGCGTACCACGCTGGTCTTTTCGCTTGCCAGTTTACGGGGCAACCCGTTGGTATGGCTTGCGCTCAATTTGTTACTGCCGTTTGACTACCTAGTGGGGTGGTTGCTGGAACGCGAACGCGCTCAACTGCATGATCGCTTACCCCAATGGTTGCAGGCGTGGCATCATGCCGAAGTGATGAGCAGTCTCGCTAACTTCGCATGGCTCAACCCCTCTTATACATTCCCTACCTTCCAACATGAGAGCGATTCGGCACTTCACGCTGCTGACCTTGCCCATCCCCTCATCGCCCCGTCCGCGCGCGTGGGTAATACTTTGCAGGTGGATGTACAGCGACGCTTACACTTGGTGACTGGCTCCAACATGAGTGGCAAAAGCTCGCTCTTACGCGCAATCGGCTTGAACTTGTGTTTGGCGTATGCGGGCACCGTCGTTTGTGCGGATGAATTGCGCGTGGGAGCGTTTCACTTGGTGAGTGTGATCCGCGTTAGCGATGACTTGGAACATGGCATCTCCTACTTCTATGCCGAAGTCCAAGCCCTTAGCCAGTTGTATAGCCGCGTGCAACAGGGTGAACCTATCTTCTACCTGATTGACGAAGTCTTTAGAGGGACGAACAATCAAGAACGCCTGCAAGGCGCACGGGATTTGCTCTGTGCGTTGGTGGCGCATCCCAATGCCTACGGATTCATCACCACGCACGATTTGTTGCTGGCAGAATTTGTTGCCACGCAAGCGCACATGTGCAACGTGCATTTTCGGGATGAGTTGCAAGGTCAACGCATGACCTTTGACTACCGTTTACGTGAGGGGGTTGGGACAACAACCAACGCTTTGCGAATCATGGCGTTAGCCGGCTTACCGATCGAGCATCTGTTAAGGGCAACAGACTAGTTGTTGGAGACCACCTCGTGAATATGATGCTTGATGGCGTAAGCGGTGGCTTCGGCACGGTTAGACACGCCGATTTTGGTGAAGATGCTACTGACGTAGTTACGCACCGTGCCCTCACCTAAGAACAATTCGATGGCAACTTGGCGGTTCGTTTTGCCCTGCGAAACCAGATTTAACACCGACAACTCTTGGGCAGTCAGCTCTTTGAAGGCATCAATGTGCTGGTTTTGGGCGGAGCGTCGCACCTCATTAAAGATGGTGGTGGTCATGGACGGGTCTAAAATGCCATCACCACGACTGACGCGCTCTACTGCACGCACCAATTCTTGATCTCCGATGCGCTTGAGCATGTAACCCACCGCTCCAGCTTGGATGGCGGAAAGTAACAATTCATCTTCAGCATACGAAGTCAAGATGATAACTTTCGTGTTGGGGGCAAGCGTGCTTATTTGCCGACATGCTTCTATGCCAGAGATACCGGGCATTCGCACATCTAAAACCGCCACGTCAGGTTGATGAACCTTGCATAAGTTCACCGCTTCTTCGCCGGTGCCTGCCTCGGCAATCACCCTTAAATGCGACTGACGTTCTAACAATGCCTTCAAGCCGGCACGCACCACCGAGTGGTCATCTGCAATGAGAATACGAACATTAGATGCCATGAAGTCACCATTCACGCTAGAAACCAATAAATACACTATACATCGATTATAGGGGACGTTGTATAGTGAACGATATGAACAATTTCACTCTTGAGGGATGACATTTATCTCAAACCAATGAACACGATTATCAGCAAACTCAATCGAATTACTGTCGCGGTCATTCGCGCTGCAGAAGCTCCGCAACTAGAAGAGGCA
>CAIRDJ010000494.1 GCA_903877335.1 uncultured Chloroflexota bacterium
AACTTAGAAACTCTTCAAGCCAAGATCGCGTACTTAGAACTAGATAATATCGAGCTAGTGGTTGGTAACTTTCAAGATACCATGAATGCAGAACATCATCAGGCTTCGGTTGCTTTCTGTGCTGTTTTGCTCGATTGTGATCTTTATGATAGCTATCGCATCGCTTTACCTTTTGTTTGGGATCGACTAAGCAGGGGAGGCTATATGTTCATTGATGAGTATTATTCCCTCAAATTTCCAGGGGCACGCATTGCCTGCGATGAATTCTTCATGGATAGGAAAGACAAACCTCAACAACATCGCCCCATTCCAAGAGACTTTCAGCGTTGGTTTGTGCGTAAAATATTCTCGTAAGAATGAATCATACAATCTAAACCGAAAGGCACAAGGTCATGAACACAGCATTGCTGGATCAATTGCGAGAGGCAACCCTAGCACGGGTGTGCCGTCCGTTCCAACCCAATCAGGCGAAATTGCTAAAACATGCCCAGCAACTGAACCTTCGCTCTTCCGCGCAAGATCAAAAGCGGATTCTGCGGTTACATGTGGATGAACAACCCGATTTCATTTGGCCCTTCACCTACATGACCGAAGAGGGCGTTTTGCGCTATGTGTTGTTTGAAGGCACAGGCGATAGCTTTCCAGTCCATGTGGTAGAAAATGCGGACTGGATTAGCTCACCCAGTCAACTTGATCCGTCCATCTATGATAGTGTGTGGGCGGGCAGGCTTTCCGTTGGGGGAGCAGTGCAAGATTTACAACGCACTTTGAACTTCGATTTTGATAATATGGAGCGGATCACACAGCACGCCTTCTCGGTGGATTCACACGGCAGACAGAGTGTCTTTGATACCCATCACTACCGCGCCCGTTATGCTACATCGTTTGATGGTGGCGTTCTCACCGGCACCTACCAGGTAGATGCGGGGCAACATCCCTATCCCTTCACCATCCTGCCACCCGAAGCGATTTATCACCCCACCCTCAATAGCGATGGGCTATGGCTTCCAAGTGGAATTGTATCGGCGGAAGAATGGACATATCGTTATGCCCGTCACTTAGAAGACAACCAAGCACAAGACTTACGTGGTAATCCCAATAACCCACGCGACCGACTCCCCTTGATGCTGTGGACAATCCACTGCACACAAGAAACTTTCGGCGGTTCGATCGACCCCACGATATGGCAGATGGCGTTGTTGCATGGCTACGCTCGCCAAGTTGACCCCATCCTATATTACAAAGGTCAAT
Organism: uncultured Chloroflexota bacterium; assembly: GCA_903877335.1. Lineage (GTDB taxonomy): Bacteria > Chloroflexota > Anaerolineae > Aggregatilineales > Phototrophicaceae > CAIRDJ01. The sequence goes on from CAIRDJ010000494.1 coordinate 1,252, forward strand.
CTTGGGCAACCGAACACTATGGCATTTTTCAACCCGAAGTTCCGATCGAGGGTGACAGATACGCCGGCGTTAACTATGACGCACTTAAACTCTACGAAGATTTTGATCTCATCTTGGTTTCTGGGCAAGCTGCCGGGAATTGTGTGCGCCGTTCGGTTGAGCAAAACTTTTACTATATTTTGAACCACCGCCAACAAGATGCGCACAAGATGGTACTGCTCAGCGATACCATGTCGCTGATTCCCGGTACCGAGGAGGGAGCAAGTCGTAGCTTCGATGCAATGCGATCCTTAGGGTTGCAGGTGCTTACGACGACAGAAGCAACCAACGCTCTCAGCTAACTAGATCAGGATCGTGGTAAACGTGCACCACGATCCATCTGATTGGCTCTAAACACGGAAAGCCTTCGCCATCTGAATGATGCGGTCAACAGAGGGTTCATTCAAACTCCAATACAAGGGAAGGCGTACCAGTCGATCGCTGGTATCCTCAGTCAAGGGCAAATCTCCCGCTTGATAACCAAACGTTTTACCCATGATTGAGGTATGCAAAGGCACATAGTGGAACGGGGTTTGTACCATGTTGCGTTGCATGTGTTCGATGAATGCTTGCCGTTGTTCAAGATTGGGCAACAACAAGTAGTAAATGTGCGCGGGATGTTCACAGTGAGACGGGACGCTGGGTTGTTGAATGCCATACTGTCGTGCCCAGTCCGCCAGTTCAAGGTGATAACGTTGCCAGATTGCGTGGCGGTGCGCTTGAATCTTGTCATGGTTTTCAAGTTGTCCATACAAGAAACCTGCCATCATGTCGGACATCAAATAGCTAGACCCTACTCGTACCCATGAATATTTGTCCACCATTCCGCGAAAGAACTGGGCGCGGTTTGTCCCCTTCTCACGGATGATTTCAGCTTGTTCAAAGTAGTGTTGGCTATTGGTGAGCAAGGCCCCCCCCTCACCACAGATGATGTTCTTTGTTTCATGGAAGCTCAAGGTCGCCATATCGCCGATGCTCCCCAGCGCATGTCCTTTATAACAACCAAACAATCCATGTGCGTTATCCTCCACCACCGCCAATTGGTGACGTTGGGCAATCTCCATGATGGCATCCATCTCGCATGCAATGCCGGCATAATGTACCACAACAATGGCACGTGTTTTGGGTGTGATCGCCTGCTCAATGAGGGACTCATCAATATTTTGGGTATCTTGGCGAATGTCAACAAACACGGGTTTTGCTCCGCGTAGGACAAACGCATTCACGGTAGAAACAAAGGTGAACGAAGGCATAATAACCTCATCCCCATCTTGAATGTCCAACAGCAAAGCCGTTGCTTCTAGGGCATGGGTGCATGAGCTAGTCAACACAGCATGATGTGTTTGCGTCAATTTACACAGCATGGCTTCGCTGGCTTGCGTGTAATATCCCCCACCAGAAATTCGTCGTTGCTCGGTGAGTGCTTCCTGCATATAAACGGTCTCATTGCCGATCATCTTTGGAACATTGAACTGGATGTAATATAAATTGGACATGGTGATTCTTTATTGATTTCCTACACTAATCGTAGTCAAGTATTGTGGTGAGCCGATGAGAGAATTGGTGGCAGTATCGGACATTGTGGACAATAGCATATACTCCCCTGCTGTCAAATCACAAGGCAGCGTGATCGTTCGGCGATCGGTATAGGGAACATCCACCTTCCACAATGGCGTTACCCCAGCCGGCGCACCTTCCGCATTAATAAGCCCCACACCATCAGTTGAGGCGAGAATTAGGCTGAAGCTATAGATATGGTCTATCGGTGCATCGGTTGACCACACGCTTTCAAATTCTAGCGTATCACATGCCTGATACTGATAGCCCGTCACGACTTGCCAATCGTGCAAGCGGACATCCTCTCCCCACATCATGGAGATTGGGTATCCCGCCACAGATTCACTAGGTTGGCGGATACACTGCATGACCGCAATCATATCTTCAGAAGTTTGTTGGTGGCAGGATTGTATTTGCGCTTGTGGGATGCGTTGCCCAACATCCTCATAACGACGTATCAGCTGATAAGCGCGGTCATATTGCCCTAACGCCGTGTATGCCTCAATGAATGGCAACCATTCCACACTGTCTCGCGCACCAAGCCCCTGTGCTTCTGCCTGCTCATATAGGGCAACCACCTGCTCATACTCCCCAGCTTGACGGAAAAGGCTACCCCTCTGGAAGGTATAACACCAGTCATGTGGCGGTTCTGCTCCCCACGTTTGAGTTGGCAAGTGAACATCTTCCCCCTGTACCAATACGCGATTAATGTCTGAGTAGGGGATCAGTTCACGAATGAGATCTTCTTCTAGCCGTTCGGGAACTTCCATGCGTTCCCCATCCAGAATATGTAAACAGGAAGTTCCATATTGCGGAGTGATGACCACCAAGCGGTTCACCAGATCATAATTGGGATCATCTGCAGGCAATTCCCCCGCCGCGCTTTTGCGGATTTGATCCAACCAGTAGGCATTCCCTGGATCACCTTCGATTGTATGAATTTCATCAAGATAATAATTGAGATCATCATACTGTTCAGGATGGTAAATTAGCTTCAAAGTATCATGGTCATAGACCCGATTTTGAGAAAGTTGTCTAGGATAATTCGTGGTGACAATCACAAATGTACCCTCATCCCACCCGCGTGAACGCCACGTGATTTGCCAAAAACCCAGACGAGAAGTTTCCCATTGCGTGATGAAGTGATTTGCCACTGAGGTTTGCGTCAAAGAGCCGATTAGGATCAATACCGCAACCACATACAAACGCCCAAATGGACGGACACCAATATAAATCAGAGTTGCCCAAATAAGGCTTGCGCCTATGCTACTTGTCCAAAAATGGCGTGTTGTATGAAACCACTCGAAGCGGATTTCTTCCCCAAACACAGCAACAGGTAGCAAACTAGAAAAGATGATGGCAATCCCCACCCCAATTAAACTAACAACAAACTATCGGTTGTAATTCATGATCCACCGCAGAGGAATAAGCTTGATGCCTTTCAATTAACCTAATTCCGACCGCGACAACGATTGTGGCTAGAATAGAAAGAATTACACTCAAAATCAGTTGATCTGTCGTTTGTTGCATATCCACCAATGCAATACGGATCGGTGTCACCCAACTAGCGAAAAGCACTTGCCAAGTCTGTTGGAGAATATAAGTAACGATACCTCCTAAGTGTAGATCATGCGTGAGAGGGTCATTATGCCCTCCTTGTCCTGCCGCCAAAATACCAATCTGAAAGTACAAGTAACCAACTGTAATGAGTGGGAAAAATAGCCAGCGATACCAACGCTTCACAAGCCCTCGCCAGCCATCTTGTTGGAATATCCACCAACCCAACAAAGCAAGACGTAAAGGTTCATACCCTAGCTGTTGTTCATAGCCGATGTAGAATGGAATCAGTAGCCCTGACAGTAACCATCCACCCTGATGCGACCACCTTCGCGTTGAACTCTCTGAGATCAGCATCAGACTTAGAGATATGGAGAAAAGCAGAAAACCTACTGGCAAGTGCTCCACTGCAATCACGGTTGGGTTCATTAAGTAAGCGGGGTAGACTACAAAAATAACGCTGGCATAAAATCCAATTAGTCTCACAGTTTGATTTTTAATCCAAAACAGAGCTGAGACACAAATTATGGTGACAGACAAGAACCGAATCATGACTGTATAAACGTGCCAACATACCCTACAATCACTGTTCACAAGATGGTTCAACGCGAATCCAACAGAGGCGAGTGGACGTTCACCAGAGAAGTAACGGTGCAAATTCAAAAAACCACCAACTTCCCAACGCCGTAAAAACATCCATCCATCCCAGTAAAAGCCTAGTTGGGGAGCTTGTATCCCATATACCAGCAAAAACAATAGAACCAGAGAACCAATAGTAATTGATATTCCGCTTTTCTTGAGCAAC
>CAIRDJ010000495.1 GCA_903877335.1 uncultured Chloroflexota bacterium
ACTGGGCATCAATGAAGCGCACGAACGCTTGATCGCGGTCTAAGCCATACAAGCGCAACCAGTCATAGACGCTCATCAAGAGGAACGGGCTTGCCTGTATTACATCGGGCAAATTTTGCAACCCCACCTTGAGCAGTTGCCCCACCTCAACCGCATCTCTGGGCGGGAAGGGTAGCCCCTGTGCCGAAAGACTCCACCCGATTTGTGCCAGCTTGCTTTGATGCTCCCAAAACGGTTTAGAGTGGGGGAAGCACGCTTCCACTTCGGCATTGGTGGACGTGATCGGGATCGTCTTGTCAGGGAGGTGAACCGTCCACGCCGGATCATACGTGTGCACATCCCACTCAATCCCCAGTCGCTTGCCCACCTTGTCATGCGGTGCGTGATCTTGAAAGCCTCCGGCAACGGTTGCCCCTGCATCAAAGCGATAGCCCTTGTGGAAGAACGTCCCCGCACACCCCCCCACATACGCATTCGCTTCCAGCACGGTGACTTCCATCCCCTGCTGTGCCAATAACGCCCCCGTCGTTAATCCGCCGATTCCCGCGCCAATCACCACTACTTTGTGTGTCATGCCCTATCCAATGTTGCTTGTTATCACCCTATCACCGTAGCATGACTGTTTAAGCGTAGCTTTAATTCTGCATGATGATTGTGTAATCGGGAACATCCCCCAACTAAGTGTGTTGGAAATGGGTTTGTGTTATACTGTGAGGGATTGGTTTGGTATAGAAGGGGTAAGCGCGTATGATGCTCTATGTGCCACAAATACGTTTGTTTTTGTCTTCGCCTGGTGATGTTTACGAAGAGCGGGCGATCGTCCAAGAAGAAATTGAAACGCTAGTCAACATGCCCGTCTTCCGCGAGAAGGTTGCTTTTCGCGTGATTGCATGGGACAAGAAGGGGGCAGGCACGGTCATGCGTTTTCGCATGCCACCGCAAGAGGCAATCAACAAAGGGCTTCCGCGCCCGTCTGAAAGCGATATTGTAATCGTGATTCTTTGGTCGCGCTTGGGCACCCCCCTCAAGTTAGCAGATGGGACGGAATATAAATCCGGCACACATTACGAGTTGATGGACGCGGTCAACCACACCCGTCCCGAGGTGGTGATTTACAAGCGCAAACAAACACCCTACTTCGATCCAGATGCCCCCGATTATAAAGAAAAACAAGACCAGTACGAAAAACTCAAGACCTTCTTGAAAGAAGACCCCGTGTTCAATGATCCTCACACAGGCTCGGCACGGGGGATAGAATATTATGACAGCACCGAAGATTTCCGCATCTTAATTCGCACCGCCTTGCAACAACTGACCTTAGACTTCTTGGCGAAAGCGGAACAAGCACCGCAACCCCCTGCCCCTGTACCAACCACAACAGGCGTGGTGGAGATTGAAGCCTCTCACTGGCAAGGCTCGCCCTTCCCTGGTCTGCGTTCGTTCCAATATGAAGACGCGCCCATCTTCTTTGGGCGTGGGCGCGAAGCAAACGCCATCATCGAACGCCTTAAGCACAGTCGCTTTGTGGGGGTGGTGGGGGCTTCGGGAAGTGGCAAGTCCTCGTTGGTCATGGCGGGGGTGTTGCCACGCTTGCTGGAGCGCAACGCCATCTACACCCACCAAACCACGAGCGAGTATTGGCGCGTGGTGCAATTCACCCCCAGCAGTCACCGCAAGACGATCTATCACAGTCCATTTGAGGCACTCTACTATGCGTTGCTGGAGGTGTTCCCCCAACTGGTGGACAACCCCCTCCGCGCCCAACGCATCAAGCGCGAGTTCTTGGAGGATGTGCTCAAAGACCCCACCACGCTGGCGGAAAGTTGTAAATACCTATTGAGCGAAGCACCGCGCGGTTCAGAGGTGTTGTTGTTCATTGACCAGTTTGAAGAGTTGTTCACCCTCAGTCCAGAGTCCGACCGCGCCCCGTTCGCCGCCTTGTTGAAATCCGCCACACAGAGCGAACAGATGCGCGTCATCGTCACCATGCGCTCTGACTTCTATCAGCATTGCGTGGCGATGCCTGTCTTGGCGGAATTGCTCCAACAGGGGAGCTTCCCCCTTTCCACCCCAACAGGGGGGGCACTCTATGAGATGGTGCGCTATCCTGCCGACCGCGCCGCTTTGCAATTTGAAGAAGGCTTAGAGCAACAAATCCTAGACGACACCGGCGAAAGCGCGGGCGCGTTGGCACTTTTAGCCTATGCCCTCGATGAACTCTACAAAATTTCTGAAGCGCGTGGCGATCGTCGCTTGACCTTTGCCGACTATGAGGCGTTACAGGGCGTGCACGGGGCAATTGGACAACGCGCAGAAGCGGTCTTCGCCCAACTCGCTGGGGATGAAACGGACAAGCAAGCGACGCTCAAGACCCTCTTCCATGCGTTGGTGTCGGTCAATGAGGACGGCACGCCCACCCGCCAGCGGATTACCTATGAGGTTGACCAAGCAGACCCCCTGACGCGAGGCATGGTGACGGCACTCATTCAAGCCCGTCTGTTGACCCAAGATGCCACCCCTACCCACACCCCCACGCTGGAAGTGGCACATGAGGCACTCTTCCGCAGTTGGGCACGCTTGAAGTCTTGGATTGACGAGGCACAAGAAGACCTGATCCTGTTGCGTCAGGTGCGCAACGCTGCGGCGGAGTGGGACAAACGCGGACGACCGAATGCTTTTCTGTGGGCACAAGAACGCTTAGAGTTGGTTTATGCCATGCAGACACGCTTACACCCCGACTGGAACGAAGTGGAACAGGCATTCATCGAACCGGAACAAGAACGGTTGTACCGCGAACTG
>CAIRDJ010000496.1 GCA_903877335.1 uncultured Chloroflexota bacterium
ACTGTATTGATCGTTAACGCGCTGGTGGGCACGCTTCTAATCCCGCTTGTCTTTGCCATAGCGCGTCCGTTGGGGTTGGGTGAAGGGGTGGCGTTGAGTGCCTGTGCGCTATACGCGCTAGACTACACGGCGATTGTGTATGCCGCGGCGTTGCTTGATCCTGTGCCGTTAGCAAACCTCTTCCTCTTGCTGATGGTGATGGGATTGTTGCGTGCCACGCACCCCCTCACCCAGCATCCTATGCGCTGGGGCATACTGGCAGGGGGTTGTTTGGTCTTGTCCGTTTTGGCACGTCCCGAAAGTTACTTGATCTGGACGGGGTTGTCCGCCTTCATGGTGCTTGCCTATCGTGCCCGCTGGCGCGTGGCGTTGGTGTATGTGGCGGTGTGCGTGCTGGGCTTGGGCGTGTGGGTGGGGCACAATCAGCGCGTGTTTGGCAACCCCACCGTTTCCACTGTGGGGGCGTTCACCATGCTGTTCTATCGCGCTGCCTCCATCGAACGCTTGGCAACAGGGCTACCTATGGATGAGGTTTACCTCAACCTGACCCGGCGCGTAGAAAGCAAGCTCGGTCATGATCCCGCACAGGCAACGCTGGACACGCGCTGGGGTTATCACGCCGCGCTGCCCGAAGTGGAAGATGCCCTCTACGCGGTGTCGTTCGAGGTGTTCCGCGCCCATCCCACGTATTACGCGATGACGTTGGGGGTGGGTTTCGTGCGCATGTTTGGCATCGACCCTCCGTTTATGCGTGGAGACGCAGCTACGGTGTGGGCGTGGTTGCTGGTGGGTTGGAATGTGTGCGTCTTGCTGGGGGCACTGGTGGGGTTGGTACAGTTGGCACGGCATCACCGCTGGCGCGTGTTCGGGTGGATTTTTCTGATTGGTGGATACTACACTGCTGGCACGCTCATAGCGAAGAATGCCGCCCTAGTGGGGCGCGAACGTGCCATCTTGCTCCCGTTCATGTTCATCTTGCTGGCGTATGGGTTGGGAAGTGTGCGCATGGCAAACCGCCCAACCCCACCCAGTGAGAACTCACTCACTTGAACGTATGTTTAAGAAGCACCAATGAGTTTGCTGTGTTTGTTGTTGAGGATGCCCTCAATCTTCTCCATAACTTCACTGGTCAACAAGGGAACGACATCCAACGCGCTGAAGTTTTCTTCCACTTGTGAAACTTTGGATGCCCCTGTAATCACGGTGCTGACGTTCGGGTTCTTGATACACCACGCCAGTGCCAGCTTGGGCATGGTCGTTCCCAGTTCTTGGGCAACCTCTGCCAACTGCTTAACCTTTTCAAGGCGTGCTTGTCCCTCTGCGCTCATGAACATTTCCTTGAGCCATTCGTAGCCGGGTAGGTTAACACGGCTCTCATCAGGGATGCCGTGATTGTACTTGCCCGTCAACAAGCCACTTGCCAACGGCGACCAGATCGTTGTGCCTAAGCCCAGCGTATCCACATGGTAAAGGCGTTCATATTCGTTTTCAAAGCGATAGCGATGGAACATGTTATATTGTGGTTGTTCCATCGTGGGAGGGATCAAGTTATATTGACGAGCAACCGCGTATGCCTCCATCAACTCTTGGGCAGACCATTCACTGGTGCCCCAATACAACACATCCCCACGATGAATCAGTTCGGTCATGGTGCGGACGATTTCTTCCATCGGAACTTTGGGATCGGGACGGTGGCAGAAATAGAGATCGAGGTAATCACATTGCATGCGCTCAATCGCTTGATAGGCAGCATCATAGATGTGCTTGCGAGAAAGCCCGCGCTGAAGGGGCGAAGGGTCTTTGAGTGCGCCACCAAATACTTTACTGCTCACGATGTAGCTGTCGCGTCGCCAACCTGCTTTTTGCAAGACTGCTCCCATGATGGTTTCTGCTTGCCCATGCGCATAGACTTCCGCATTATCAAAGAAGTTGCAACCGCGATCATACGCTGCTGCCATGATCTCCAACGCAGCGGGGATGTCTAGTTGATTGCTGAACGTCACCCATGCCCCAAACGAAAGCACGCTCACTTGTAAACCTGATTTGCCTAATCTACGAAATTCCATGATGGTATAAACTCCTTTTTCAGTAAAGTGCGTCGTGTAGTTTACCACTTGCCCCCATGAAAACACACACCCCAACAAAAGTTCGTTGGGGTGCGGTTCTTAAGCGCGTTCTCCGCGTAAGCGTGCTAATTCCGCTTCCAGTTCAGCACGCCGTTTTTGGCTCGCTGTCTTGGCGGCGGCGTGGGCACGTTGGTAGGCTTGGATCACCCCTTGACGAAGTGGCTTGCCCTTTGTGGGGGCAAACAAGATGACCAACATATACCCCACCAACATTCCTAGCACCAAACTGACGAGCCAACCTAAACCACGACGTAACATAGGGGGGCACCTTTCGCTTGATTGTGCGATGGCTACAGTATGACACATCTGGCAGATTTTTCCAAACCGAACCCTGTTTAGCGGTTTTCCCACAAACTTTGATAGCCGGGGAAGGTATGGGCCAACGCCTCTGGGAGTGCGCTACGGAACGCCACCAAGCCATGCCCACTTGCTAACTCAACGAAGCGGTAATCGGTATCTTGGCGTTCGTTCAGGGTTTTAGCGAGCAGTTGGTTGGGCAACAGGAAACGCGCCTTCGCCTCGTAGCGTCCCACAGAGTGAAAAATTCGCTGGGGCAAAACACGCGCGTTCTTCATGCTGTCGATGTATTTTGCCAATTTATCCTGTGCAACCCCTTTGCCCAACGGGGGGGAGAACATCATCAAACCGCTGAAGATGGCAGGGTTTTTGAGCGTGGCATCCATGCCTGCAATTGCCCCCGCAGACGCGCCCCCAATGCCCAGATTGGTGGGATCAATGCGATAATGGGTTTGCAAGAACGGAAGAAGTTCGGTCATGATGAATTGGTAGTATTGTTCGTTAGCCACATAATCCCGTATGCGGTCTTCTTGGTTGCCGCTTTGCACCATAGCAATCACCACCGGTGCCATGCGCCCGTGTTTCACCAACACGTCCGCCATCATCGGCACTTGCAACGGGGAGACCATCCATTGCCCATCTTGCAAAATCAAGAGGGGATAGGTCAAGTTACTGTCTTGGTAGGCGGGGGGGGTGTGTACCCATATTTTGCGCCCCACCCCGCCCAGTTGCTTGCTGTCCAGCTTGTGTTCAACGGTGTTGCCTTCATTCCCACTCTTCATCCCTGCCCAATTTGGGAACGGGCGTGCCTTGGGCATTTGCAAAACCGAGACATCAAGTGTGGCGGTTTGCATCTGTTTGGGATTATGGGTGTCTATCTTCCAATGTTTCGCCACGCGCGTGGTCAGGTTGGTCTCTCTCGCGAGAGGGGTCATGGGGTCGTTAATGGCGATCAAATA
>CAIRDJ010000497.1 GCA_903877335.1 uncultured Chloroflexota bacterium
AGGGTGGGAGCCTAGCACAGCTTTAGTTGAGGGGATCACAAAAACAATTGCGTATTACAAATCCATCCTCTCTGTTCAGTAATCAAAACCAGATTGGGCTTATCTTTGTTCTTGTTCTCCCCTGCATTTTATTCATACCATCGTTGATCTTTCAACAACACACGCCATTTATTCTTGTTGCACCGATAGCCCTTCTCATCATTTCAGTTGTCTACCCGGATGTTGCCATTGGTATTCTGCTCATCATTGCCCCACTCCGCACCTTAATCGCCACTGAAGCCCCATCCTTCCCTATTTCTGATGTCGGACAACTTTATCTAGTGATGGTTGCTGTAAGTGTGGGATTGTGGGTTGTGCGCAATAAACCCTACCATAAATCTTGGCATCACCCTATTTTGGTTGCAACTGTTTTATACCTATCAGCAATCATGCTCAGCAGTGTATTTTCACAATCTATGACGGCATGGTTTCAAGAGATGTTAAAGTGGATAGAATTGTTAGCAATTGCCTTTTGGGTCTACCTGATCTTTGACGCTGCCAATTGGACATGGCTCGTGAATGGGTTGCTATTGGCGGGACTATGTAATGGGGTAATCGGGATTTATGAGTTTTTTGGGGGCAGTGGTGCCGATCATTTGGTCGTGAATGGAAGTTATTTTCGTGCATTTGGAACTTTTGGACAACCTAATCCATTTGGCGCATTCATGGGGATCTTGTCTCCTATAGCATTAGGATTAAGCCTTTCGGCATTTCCTTTGATCCAAAGAACATGGCAGACTAAAACGCTCTGCTTGAGAAAATGGCTAACGCTTTTATTCTACATCTCCTCGTTTATAATTTTGAGCTTGGCACTCATCATGTCATGGAGCCGTGGGGCGTGGTTAGGGTTCATCGCTTCTAGCGCGGTTGTGGTGGTTTTATACCCTCGTAGACTGATTCACCGCATCCTGCTAATCGGTTTAGGGTTATCTATTTCGCTGGCGGTTTTTGTGCTTGGACTTGTACCCTCTTCCATTTCTCAACGACTCGGCACCGTTTTTAATGAGGCAATCTCTTTGCAGGATGTACGGGGCGTGCAGATCACAACAGAGAACTACGCTGTGGTAGAACGCCTTGCACATTGGCAGGCGGCAATCAGAATGGTGGAATACTCTCCCTATTTAGGGACTGGCTTGGGAAACTATGAGGTCGTATATCCCTCTTTTCAGCTCATCAATTGGCATGAGCCATTGGGGCATGCCCATAACTACTACTTGAATTTGCTGGGTGAAACCGGCCTAGTTGGGTTTTCAGGTTATGTCATGTGGTGGGTGGTTATTTTCTGGCAAACCTTACAAGCCATTAGGCATCCGGATACTCTAAAACGAAGTTTAGCACTTGGTTTGTTGGGAACATGGGTTTATATTCTCATCCATAGCCTGACAGACAATCTCTATGTAAACAACCTGTTTCTTCATGTTGGTGTGTTGTTGGGCGTTCTCATGATTTTGACCAAACAGGTGAATCATTTCTATAAACTGAAGTTGAATGTTGAGTAGTTGAAATATGAATCAAGCACAGTCCATGCTCAATCCATTGCGTATACCCGATTTTTTCATCGTTAGAGTTGCCTCGCGTTTCGGCTCAAAATCCAGGGAAGTAGAACGCTTTCTGCGATTTGTAGTGGTAGGGGGCATCGGGGCAATCGTAGATTTTTCCACCTTGATTATCCTACAATCCACGATTCTCAAGCCACTTCCTCCTGCTGAGAACATCAAAGTAATTGCGGCAACGACGGCAGCTTTTGCCGCCGCTGTGCTAAGCAACTTTATGTGGAATCGCTTCTGGACATATCCTGATTCTCGCTCGCGTTCTTTTCGCCGTCAAATAGCACAGTTCACCCTAATTAATGCGATCGGTTGGATCATGCGCACAATTTTTATTGAGCGCACTTATCAACGCATCGGGCTAGTTGCTACTGTGTATGTCGTGAGTGTGATGGGACTTTGGGGAACAACTTTGGAACAAACTCCTGAGACCATTAACCAAATCGGTACGCTTGTTGCACAACTGATGGCGATTGGTTTCGTGATGATTTGGAACTTCTTCGCCAATCGCTACTGGACTTATAACGACGTTGAATAACTTGTCATGTCTATTATTGGTATAGATTACACTCCTGCGATATTTCAGGGTGGCGGGATTGGTAGATATACCCGTGACCTCACTCATGCGATGGCAACCTTACCAACATCGCATGAGTATCGTTTAATTGTTACAGGCAAAGTCCCTTCAGCGTTTCAAGTTCCATCTGGAATGACCGTATCTTCAACTCCCCTGGCAAGCAAGTGGTTGGCTCGGTTATGGTACAAAGCGAATGTACCGCTTCCATTGGAGCATCTAGTTGGCAACTTCGACCTCTTTCATGCCACCGATTTTGTACTCCCCCCTTTGAGGCGAGGGGCAAAATCTATTCTGACAGTGCATGACTTGACATTTATTAAATCACCAGAAACAGCGACCCCACAACTTAGAGCTTTTTTGAATAAAGTTGTGCCTCTTTCTATCAAGCGTGCTGATAAAATATTGGCAGACTCTGTAGCAACTAAACAGGACTTGCTGGATATATATCAGGTCTGTGAAGAGAGTGTGGACGTTCTATTGAGTGGCGTTAACGACCAATTTAAGCGTATTGATTCTCACCAAGAAATTGCATCCGTGCGAGCAAAGTATAAAATAGGCGTGTGCCCTTACATCCTAGCCGTTGGCACGGTGCAACCCAGAAAGAACTACATTCGCCTAGTAAAAGCACTAAAGCTGATTCATCTTCGTGGTCATCGTGATTTATGTCTAGTGATTGCAGGCGGACGTGGATGGCTTAATCAAGAATTATTGGAGACTATATACCTAGAAAAAATGCAAGATCATGTGATTTTAACAGGCTTTGTAGAGGATACGGACTTGCCCGCATTATACTCTGGAGCGACTTGTTCTGCATTTATTTCCCTATACGAAGGCTTTGGATTACCCGTGCTAGAGTCAATGTCTTGTCAAACTCCTGTGATCGCCTCAAATATCTCTTCGATACCAGAAGTAGCGGGCACAGCTGCGCCGCTGGTTGACCCGCATAATGTAGAGGAGATAGCAACTATGCTTTTTAAGGTTGTTGATGATTCGCTCTTTCGACACGAGCTTGTCGAAAAAGGGCTTGAGCAAGTAAAAAAATTCTCTTGGAAACGCTCCGCCTGCCAACTGAAAAACATCTATGAATCACTTTTGTAATGGCTATTATTTCTCCAATGTTTTATCCCATTTTAATTCTGATTGATGAGCACCGATTGCGTTCTTGCAGTTGATGATTTAACAACTTGGTTGGGCGTATGCAGAAAATATTCAATTCAAACAATCTATCGACAAAATTCAAGCAAAGTTATCATGAAAACAAAACTAGCCCGACTTTTATGCTGGTAGAGATTTTTTTGCTGGTATCAGTGGCGTTACCTTGGATAGCTGTAGAGCCGGTGGCATTAACAGCAAATCTATACGATCTTGCCGAGTGGATGACCCTGCATCCTGCAGGACGCAGTATGGGGCAGTGGTTGCCCCTATCGCTGGCATTAAGGTTGATCCTAGTTTTATTGGGTTGGATATGCTTCGCAAAATGTCACTTGCAAAATACGTTGCATTGGAGATTGGTTGGCGATGTTATTGTTGTTTTTTTGGTATTGCCCATCGCTCCCCCTATTGAAGCCCTTCGTAATAACTTGAGCGATTGGAATTATCGTCAGCAGCTTCTATTGTTGATCGTATATGTCATCGGCATATTGCTCTTGATGAAATATCAACCAGGTTACCGTTTCGGCATGGTCGCCCACATGTTATTGTTGCCATTAGGTTTATGGGGTGGAATGGGAGGACAAGACCTTATGTCCAGGTTAGCACTGGACTTTCGGCTTGGCACTGGATTTATTCTATTTGTGATGATAGCGTCGGTCGCTATTTTGTTAGAGGGCACAAGACGGCAAGTGATCTAATGTAGATCACCTGCCATGCATAAGTTAGGGTTGG
>CAIRDJ010000498.1 GCA_903877335.1 uncultured Chloroflexota bacterium
GCGGGGCGTTTTGACGGTGTGCCTTTGGTAGGAAAACACAAACCAAAAACTAACTATGTTTTGGGGCGCACTGGTGTATACTGTAACAAAAATTAAACAATGCAGGTAACTGTGCTGTTTAGTTGCTGTTCATCCCTGTGAGAATCCCTAGACACCCCCCTCTGCTCCCATTCGTCTGATCCCACTCACAGGGATTTTTTTTATTGCCCTATGTACAATCACAAGCCTGTTGCAAAATACTCTGAAAATGGAATATTTCTCAAATGGAACAAGACCAGCAAGAGAGAATTGAGACATGGCACAAGATCACAAGTATTTGATGACACCGGGTCCTGTAGAAGTTCGTGCAGAAATCCTTCAAGCACAAACCGACTGGATGATTGGACATCGTTCACAAGCCTTCGCCGAGTTATTCGCCAGCCTTCAAGAAAAACTGAAGCACGTGTTCTTCACGCAAAATCGTGTCTATGTGTGCGGTTCTTCTGGCACGGGTTTGTGGGAAGGCGCGTCTCGCAACGCCATCCGCGACGACAAACGCGCGTTACACTTGGTGGGCGGGGCGTTCAGCGAACGCTGGGCAGAGATTAGCCAAGCCAACGGCAAAACAGTGGACATCATCAATGTAGACTGGGGACAAAACCACACCGCCGAGATGGTAGCGGACGCGCTGGCACAGCACGAATATGATGCGGTTTGTGCGGTTCACAACGAAACCAGCACCGGCGTCACCCATCCGATCAAGGCGATTGGGGAAGTGATCCGCGAAAAAGCCCCCGATACCCTGTACTTGGTGGATAGCGTTTCGGGTCTATTGGGTGCAGAAATCCGCGCCGATGAGTGGGGCATTGACATCTTGTTGACTTCTAGCCAGAAGGCAATGGCACTCCCACCAGGGATCGCCTTCGCCTCTGTGAGTGACCGCGTTTTGGAACGCGCTCAACAAATTGCCTATCGTGGATACTACTTTGACTTCATCGCCCTAGAGGAATCCATTGTCAAGAACAACACCCCCGCCACGCCCCCTGTTTCCTTGATGTTCGCGGCAAACCACCAACTTGCCGATGTCTTGGCAGAAGGCATTGAAAACCGCTGGCAACGTCACCTCGATATGCGTCAGATGACGCAAGACTGGGTAGAACAACGTGGCTTCGGTTTCTTCGCTGTGGAAGGGTACCGCTCCCCCACCGTGACCTGCGTTGCCAACACGCGCCATGCCGATGTTAACAAGATGGCAGCTTTCATGATGAACAAGGGTTACGATATGGACAAGGGCTATGGGCAAATCAAGGGGAAGACTTTCCGTGTGGCACACATGGGCGACACCCAACCCGCCATTTTGCAAGATTTCCTGAACGGACTAGACGAATTTTTGGCACAGTAAGCCATTTCTGAATGAGGCGTGGGGTGGTTAAAATGCTATCCCACGTTATACAGTGTATCCCTTGTAATAGCACAATGAGGTAAACCAATGACTTTTCATGTACTTGTACCCGATAGTGTAGACCAATCCGCGATTGATCTGTTGACCGCGGCAGAAGACATCACGGTAGAAGCTCCCGGCAAAATGGCGCGGGCAGACTTGTTGAATAAGATTGCCACCACCAACGCCATCATCATTCGCAGCGGGGTGAAGGCGGACGCAGAGCTGTTGAACGCCGCCACCGAATTGAAGTTCATTGCGCGGGCGGGCGTGGGTGTAGACAATGTTGATCTTGCCGTCGCCACCGAACGGGGCATCGTGGTGATGAACACGCCCGACGGCAACACCGTCGCCACCGCTGAACACACCTTCGCCATTTTGTTGGGCTTGATGCGCCACGTTCACACCGGGCATCAATCGTTAGCAGAGGGGCGTTGGGATCGTAAGAATTTTGAGGGCAACGAGCTACGCGGAAAGACGTTGGGCATTGTTGGTTTTGGTCGCATCGGTAAGGCAGTGGCAAAGCGTGCTTTGGCGTTTGAGATGAATGTTGTCACCTATGACCCCTATGTCATGGTGGAAATGGCACATGAAGCAGGCGTAGAAAAAGTTGACCTTGCCGGCTTGTTTGAATATTCCGACATCCTCACCTTGCACACCGTCATCACAGAGGCAACGCTCAACATGATTGATGCCGAGGCGATTGCGCGCATGAAGGATGGCGTGCGCATTGTGAACGCGGCGCGTGGGGCACTCATTGATGAAGCGGCGCTTGCCGACGCACTAGACAGCGGTAAAGTTGCGGGCGCGGCGTTGGATGTTTATAGCGTTGAACCCCCCGAAAACAACCGCCTGATTGGTCATCCGAGGGTACTTCATACCCCCCACTTGGCGGCAAGTACCGAAGAAGCACAAACCGCTGTGGCGGTTGAAGCAGCAGAGATCATCATTCGTGCGGCGCGTTATGGGATTTATACCAACGTCGTCAACCCCGACGTGCTTGAATAAGCCACACGTATTTTGGGTGGGCGGTCAAGCGGACTTCCCACCTGCATAAAAGGAAGGCAAATGTTAGATCGTGCCGTGTTGTTTGGGATCATCAGTTCTGGGATCACGTTGGCGGTGGTGTTAGAGTTGGTGCGTCGTCGTCGCCTGCGCGAGGAGTATAGCCTGTTGTGGTTGATGACCGCGTTGGTGTTGCTCTTCACCGGGAGCAACCGTGCCTTGTTGGATTGGCTCGCCAACACAATCGGCATTTACTATCCGCCGAGCGCGTTGTTCTTGATTGCGATTGTGTTTGTGTTGTTGCTGTTGCTCCACACCAGCACGGTGCTGACGCGCCTCACCCAAGAAAACAAGCAAATTGCCCAAGAGGTTGCGCTCCTCAAAGAGGAAGTCCGTCGCTTAAAGGCAGAATCCCCCACCGCGCCCGTTACAACGGATGATCCCACGCCTTAAAGCCCCCCACGAAATGTTAACCAAGTCTTGGTTTGGCATGATTCAATGAGTAGCAGGTACCCATCAGAGGTGACGTTTTGATCCTATCAAAAGCACTCGCATACCTCGCTCAAGGCTTGCTCACCCAAGTTTCGGGAACAGCAAGCGTAATTGGGCTAGGGTTATGTTTGTATATCATCGCCCGCCACTACATTGGCGATCAATTCATGCCGATCCTCATTCTCGATTTGGTTGCGCCATGGTTAGCATTGTTGGCGGTGGGATGTGTTGCGGTGACGTTGTTGAGTCCCTTGCGCTACTACTTGATGATCTTTCCCGCGTTGGCGTGTGTGGGGTTGTGCCTTCCGTATCTGCCTAGTTTTGTTCCGCGCCCTGCCCCGCCCATCCGCTCGCTCAAAGTCATGACCATCAACGTGGGGGGAGTGCACCAGAATGGCTATTGTGTACTGAATCAGTTGAATGAGGCGCAACCGCACATTGTGGCACTGCAAGAAAACTATCAACCGACTTCGCTCATTGCCAATTCGGACTATCCGTATGTTGCGGTGGATGGACACTTGACCATCTTGAGCCGTTATCCGATTGTCGCGCAGCGCACGCTGGGCTATGCGGTGGAAGATGGCTTGGCGTATGGGCTTGAGGCGATGGTGGAGGTCGAGGGGACGGTGATTCAGGTGGTGAGTGCCTACGTCCACAAGCCAAAACTGCACCTGAGTCAGTTAGCGGTACGCCGCAAGATGCGCGATACCACCCTCAACGCGCTGTTACACACCGCCCAAACCGCCCAGCACCCCTTGCTCATCATGGGCGATTTCAACATGTCGGATTTATCCAGCGACTATCAACACCTATCCGACCATCTTCAGGATGGATGGCGAGGTGTGGGCTATGGGCTTGGCTTCACCGCGCC
>CAIRDJ010000499.1 GCA_903877335.1 uncultured Chloroflexota bacterium
AGCAGGTAGAGGGAAAAATCACTGCTCTAGCTTTTTTGATCGCGTGGATGATGTCATCTTTGGGCAACATCCCATAAGTTGATATTTGGGCAGTAGGCATCTCACGCTTGAACTGTTCTACTTTTTGCTGATCGGGTCCCTCCCCAATGATTTTCAGTGGGATATGTGGGATGAGTCGCCACGTGTTCAACAAGAGGTTGATCCCTTTCTCTGGCGAAAGTCGCCCAATGTAGAGCATGTAGCCCTCATCCTCATTCGGGATGCGCGGTTGAGGATCATAGGGGAGGAAGTGGGGCTTGACCACCAATCGCTTTCCATCAAAACCACCCTCGATCAGTTTATCGCGCGTGAAATGCGTTGGCGTGATGCCCACATCGACTTGCTTGTTCCAAGTTTCAATATAACGATGATACAACTCGCGCCCCATCACCAATCCTGTGCGTGTGCGCGACCCACGAAAGCAACGATGCTGTAAAGATGGGGTCATCATTGGGTGGGTGAGGCAGTCCTCACACACGTGCCCATCTCGAAAGAATGTTCCAGACGGACACAGCGTGCGATAATTGTGATAGGTTTGCACAACCGGTACCCCCAACGCATAGCAAGCGTGATGCGCAGAGGGGGTAATCATGAGATGGGTGTTATGGATATGGGCAAGGTCGGGTTGTTCGCGCTCAATCAGCTCGGTGAGGTCTTGAACAGTTCGGTTTGACCAAACAGATTCAAAGGGGAAACGCATGAGATTGCCTATGCTTAAATCATCAAATTCGCTGTTGCTACGCTCATAGCGTATGATGGTGTGACCTGCCTGTTTGAGCATGTCACTTTCGCGCTCCACTACCTTTTCTTCACCGCCAGCATAACGGTAGGTGTTATGGATGACTAAAATCTTCATTGAGTGTTCTTTCTAAGCAATAGACGGCGTAGTGTGGATTCTGCTGAAGCGGGTAGGATGCCACTCAATATCACTCGTGCAAGTGCTTTTGGCAAGTGGCGTGGGTAGCATGTGCTGTCGGCAAGGTGATGTTGCAGGTCTTGCCAATCTGCCACACGCAAGGCGCGCAGGGCTTCTAATAAATTCGCTTCCGTCCACAACATCTCAACCGTAGGGGAGAAACTCGTTGCACCATACTCACGACAGACCTCTTCTAGTTCCACGAGGCGACGGTGTTGACTGCCAAAAGTTTTCGTCTGGCGTGACCACGTGATGGTTGCCAAAGTCTTGGGAATGAGCAGACCGGGGTATTGCCGACCAATCCGCAGGAAATACTCTAAGTCCATCATGGCGAACAAATCCTCGCGCAGATAGCCAAAACGCTCAATCACTTCTCGTCTCCAAAACACCGTTGGTTGACTGATGTACAACTCTTGTCGCAGGTACTGCTCATAGTTCCATTCGCCCCGCGCATGATTGAACGGAATCGGGTTGCCGTCTAAATCGACGTAGCGATCATAACCGTGCACCCAATCAATATCTGGATGCTCTGTTAGGGTCGTCACCACCGTTTGCACCGTGTCTAGTTCGTAATAGTCGTCAGCGTTCAAATAGGCGAGGATGTCTCCGCGCGCGCGTTGCCAACCTTTGTTGATCGCCTGTGTCTGTCCACTATCGCGCTCCGAGATGAACTGCAAGCGTGGATCATGGGCATATCGTGCCACCACTTGCGCGGTGTGGTCTGTGCTTTGCCCATCCATGATGATGTATTCAAGCTGCGAATAGCCTTGATTCAAGACAGACTCAATCGTCTTGCCCAGCGTATTCGCACTGTTGTAAGTAGGGGTGACGATCGAAACAAGGGGAAGGGTCATGGTTGCCAGTGTTTCTCATTTGGGAAATAAGAAACACTAGCATACGAGTTTGAGGGGCAAGCGTGCAGGGGGAGTTTCTAATTGGCGACCCACAATGCGGCGGCGACGAAGTGGCAAGCCGTGCCTGCCATGACGAACAGATGCCAAATTTCATGATGCCCAAAGTGCCGATGAAAATTGGGCTTGCCGATGGTGTAGATCAACGCGCCCGCGGTGTAAATCACCCCACCCAATGCGATCAACCACATGGCTTGTACATTGGTTTGGATGAATTGTGGAATCCCAATCACGGCAATCCAACCCATCAGAACATAGAACAGCGTGGAGATGTGTCCGTACATGTTGAACCCTAGCTTGAGGATGACCCCAATAATGCCCACCGTCCACACCCCGATGAGGATGCCCCATCGCCACCAACCCTCTAGCAGCGTGTAAGTGAACGGGGTATACGAGCCAGCGATCAATAGGTAAATCGAAGCGTGGTCGAATTGCGTAAGTCGTGCAAGTACCATAGGAGAACCATTGGTGAAGTGTAGCAAACTGCTGGCAGTGTAGAGAATGACGGCGGATGTGCCAAATATTGCTAATGAAATGGCACGCCCCGGCATATCCCATGCCATGATTATCAAGCCGATCATGGTAATCAGTGCGCCAACCGCGCCTATTGCATGGGTGAGTCCGTTGATGGGTTCGCGGGTGCGCTCTAACACCTTCCAGCAAGATTGGGCTATCTTCAACATGTGTTCTCTCCTAAAGTTCGTTGCCAACTATTTAATTGAATGACAGTTTAATTGAGTGACGTCATTCTACTACACGGAAGGCAACTTCTGCAATCACGCTGTAGGCATCATCCAACAACAACCGCGCCACATAATCCCCACCGGGCAACAAGCTTTCACCCAGCACAGACTCGTCAAATGCGGTTGAGCCATTCACAGTTGCTTGCGTATACGCATACGCCCAATAATTGTTGTAAAGATCCGGCTCGTTTGCAGAATAAATTGCCACCCAATCAAACTGTTGGGCGGGTGCGTTGTTCCATGACACCACAATAGGCTCGCCTGCGGCATAGGTGGGGCGGTTGGTGGTGAGGCTAGGGCGGGCATTCATCTCAACGACCCAGAAGGCTTGGCGTGCCAGTTCATTTCCGTCAGCATCGGTTAGTACAGTATCATATTCCCCAGTAGGCAAGTTGCCTGTGCCAAAGGTGACACTGCCAAAGAAACTCGCTTCATAGGGGGGGAGCCACATGAGGGGAGCAAGCGCGTTTTCCCCCGTAGCTACAATGCTAATTCGATCCCCTGCAGTTTCACCGTTGGGGGTGGCATAGTGCACAACCAATCGCTCGCCTTGTTCAACGCGCCGTTGCTGGGGGGCAACCAAAATTGGCATCACACCCGGACTCAATTCTACAGTGGAGACGACCCCGCGATGATCTGACGGGAACGGTAAAACACCGATGCCAACATCTTGCCCATCACGCTCTCCTACGATTTGGCTTTCCAAAATGCGCACATCGTTTGAAGCGTATACAAAGTCAATTCGGTCAATCATCTCGTTTTCTAAGAGGCGCGGGTGAGGATACCCATACGTCCAAGTGTTGCCGGGCACAGTCACCGGGTTGGGATGGATTGCCCGATAGGTGTCGGTCATGCCACTTGCCTCAACGGCTTTAGAGACCAACCATTCAACCGGGTACAAGCGTTGTGGGTTGGTTGCCACCACTTCTGCCGTCCAATCAAGGTGCGAAGGCGTATTGAAGTCTCCTGTCAGCATGGTGGGAATACCAGCTTGTTGTAGTTCAGGCAACCGTGCCAGCACTGTTTCGATTGCAGCGAGGCGTAGCTCGCGCTCATTCTGTAAGACCGTCTCAAGCGATTCCCCATCACGCACCAAGTAGGGTCCGTAGGGATCAGAAGGGAGGTGCACATTCATCAGCGCGACCACCTGACCGGGGCGCACCTGCACATAAATGAATTGCCCGTTACCGTTGGGTGGGTCAATCAGCGGATACTTGGAGATGATGTGTAGACGTTCGTTAGCATGTTGCCATCCCAACGCATCTGCTAGACGGCGCGTGTTGCCACTGGGTTCTTGCAACCCAACGACATCCGCTTGCGACAGTTGGATCGCTTCAACAACTTTGCCGAAGTCCACCAATTCTCCCCCTACCCAAATGTTGAAGGTCATCACGCGCAACTCCACAGGAGCAGGCGCGGTTTGGGCATGGGTGCGGGAGGGTGTAAGACTGAGCATGAAAACCCCCAATAGGACGAAAACGATATGTGCGACAGATTTCATGGTGCAAGCATTCCTATACGGTAGACGAAGATGAGCTACCGAGCAATTCCACCTGTGGTAATTAGACCGAGTAGCGAGAAGTTTGTCAAAGGCTAAACCTCAGCAGTCTGCCTCCAATAGATGAACGTCCTATGAAGGCGCGCGCATCCCCTACCTTTCTCCGCCATTCGCCATTATCCTTTCCGCATGACTCTATGGACACTTTTTCGAAAAACGGAGGTTAAACTACTATGACAAATCCTACGGTCTCGGTTTTTCCCACGCGCTGGCGCGTGGCGACCGCAACGCTTGCCTTTGTTATGGCGTTGCTTGCCATCGTCTATTGGGGGGGCATCCCCGCCGTTAACCAGTTGGGTTTTGCGCTGGGGGTTGCCAGCGTGATATTGGTCTTGGCGATCATCGGGGGGTTGGCGTGGCACTTGCTGGTGCGCCCCATCCCCAATGCTCCGCGCCAAACCAAGACGTTTTCCGCCTTGCAACACCGCTTGATTGCTTGGGTCTTGTTGGTCAATTCGGCGTGCCTGATCGTTGGCGCGTTTTGGGATGAGGTGTGGCATCGTCGCTACGGGCTTCCTTTTGGGGAGGACTTCTTTTGGAGACCTCATTTGATGATATACTTCGGCATGTTGCTGACGATCGCGCTTGCCTTCTATGGGTTGCTCACGCTCAACCGCACCGCGCGCGGAACGTTTCAACAGCGTTTTCGTGCAAATCCCAGCGCGGGCTTGTTGGTCTTGACGGGTTTATTTTGGTTGTATGTGCTTCCTGCTGATCCCGTGTGGCACGCGCTGTATGGGATTGATCTGACCGCGTGGAGTCTTCCCCATGTGATGGTTGCCTTCAGCTTCATTATGATCGCCGTACTGGCAACCACCTTGTATATCATCAGTCAAACGCCCACCGAGTGGCGCACGCTTCGCGCTTTGCGCTTGGGGGACTGGATTCCCTTGAGCGCGTTGGTATTCAGTATGATGATCTTGATGCAGTTGTTGACCACCGAATGGGAGGGGGTCCAAACGCTCCCATTGGTGCTAAATCGTCCGGATTGGTTGTTGGCGTTGGTGTTGGTAGTGGGATCAACTTTTACGGGGACGCTTGCCACCCGTAGCCTCAAGATGATCGGCGCATCCAGTTTAGTGTTGGTGGGGGCGTGGGCGTTGCGCGTGGGCATGATCGCCCTTTTTGACGCGCCTGACGTGAGCGCGGGCGGATGGGTCGCCAGTGCCGTGCCAGCAGTGGTGATGGATGTCATCGCGCTAGGGTGGTTTGCACGCTACAAGCAACCGCTTGCCCTCATGCCCTATGTCGCTGTCATGAGCGCGTTGCACCTCATCATCATTCTACCGCTCACTCTCATGCTCTATCCCGTCATGAACGCTACCCCGAGCTTCTTCATCGGAAGCGCGATTTCCATCCCATTGGGCACGTTATGGGCGGTATGGGTGGGTGGGGCATTGGGAGATCAAATCACCCAACAGAAGCGCGTGACCGAGACCACTGCCCAAGAAGCGGAAAACTGGGTGCGCGTGTTGATGCCCGTCGTCGGCGTGGCAATGCTGATCTTTGGGGCATGGTTCATCCTAACCGCCACCCCACCTGTGATTTAGTTGGGTTTGCTTCCGTCCTCTAAATAGCGCAGGACGCGCTCATACGCATCGTTGATGCGTTGCATCTCGTCGGTCGTGTCGCGCTCTAGGTTAAGGTCAGGGTGAAACTGGCGAGCAAGGTCACGATAAGCACGCTTGATCGCTTGGGTGTCGTCGGTGGGGGGGATGCCCAAGAGGTGATAGTAGTAACGCACTGATTTAGCAATGGGGGCAGTTTCTGCCTCCGCCCATCTGTGCGCCTGCCATGACGTGGGAATCGCTTCAAACCGCCCAACACGCCACACCCCACGAAAATACGGCAAGTGGATGTCTACCGAGTCAACTTGGATGTAGGCGATATTGATCGGCTCGCCGTGTTTAATGACATAGCTAAACGAATTGGGCAGGCGCGTGAATTCAACATTGAAGATGAACGGTTCTCCCCGCCACGCATCATAAGCGTAAATCCTGCCCCCAAACAAGGACAACAAGGTCATCATCCAATCGTTGGGAACATAGACTTGACCATCGTGGGGCATGAACATATCCATCCACAAGATCAAGACGGTATACAAGTTTTGGCGTTCGTTCTCGCTGAAGATGTAGGTGATTTCCTCCACCGACATGAACCGCTCAATGAGATGGATGGAAACAGTCTCGCCGCTGAAGAAGTCCAAGATCACCACGTCGCTTCCATCGTGCCAAACTTCTTTAACTTGTGGCGCGTCTAGCAATTCGTTGACGAGATGCACGCGCACCGTGTGAACATCAAAACGCATAATTTTAACAATTCAGTTGATAAACAATGCATTTATGTTACCACAACCTGCGTGGCAAATCTCATCACGCATTGGCTTTGGTATCATGCTAACCCTTCAACCGTTGCAACGCTTCGCCTTGTGCCTTGCGCACCACGCCCATCAAGCCATGCCCCTTGCCCATGCTGATCTGCTTGCCAAACAGGGTGAACACAATATCAGTGGGGATGGACGCAATTTGCGCTA
>CAIRDJ010000500.1 GCA_903877335.1 uncultured Chloroflexota bacterium
AGGGTTGGTCAGTATGATCCGCCTGCTGCTTGGGTTCGTCCAATCGCTCGGGTTGATTTGGCGCACACGCCCTGCGGTGCTGTTCATCACTGGTGGGTGGGTGACTTTTCCGATCACGGTAGCGGCATGGGTGTTACGAGTTCCTATCTTGGTGTTTGTTCCAGACATCGAGCCTGGCTTAGCCATTCAAGTGTTACAACGGTTTTGCCAACAGGTGGCAACAGCAACCGAGCGGTCACGCCCCTATGTGCCTCAATCAAAGATGGTGGTCACGGGCTATCCTGTTCGCCGAACAATTGCACAAGCCACGCGCGAACTCGCCCTGAGAGGCTTTGATCTGGATTCGACCCGCAAGACCTTGCTCGTCTTCGGTGGTAGTCGTGGGGCGCGTTCGATCAATCTGGCGATCTTGGCGGTTTTGCCTGAACTGCTTGAGCTGGGTTTACAAGTCATTCATATTTCTGGGACGCTGGATTATGAGGCGGTAAAAGCTAACTTGCCCCAGCTTGTTGCTCCCCAGCATTACCACCTGTTCCCTTACCTGCACGAAGAACAAATGGGCATGGCGTTGGCGGCGGCAGATCTGGTCGTGAGCCGAGCAGGGGCGAGTATTTTGGGTGAGTTTCCTATTTTTCGGTTGCCCGCAATTTTGATACCCTATCCCTATGCGTGGCGGTATCAAAAGGTGAATGCGGAGTATCTAGCAACCCAAGGTGCTGCAGAAATGTTGATGGATCAAGACATGTCGGAACGCCTTTACCCCATGATTCATGATCTCATCGGAGATGCCCCACGCCTAGCAAAAATGGCGGTCGCCATGCAACAAGCTGGCTACAGCAACGGGTCGGCACGCTTAGCAACACAACTCATGAAGCTGGCAGGAGAAAGACAACGATGATTCAATTGGTGGGTGTGATGTGGGTGATGGCAATCTTTTTTGCCATCATCGGTTTTTTGCGAGGGTGGAATAAAGAATTGGTGGCACTGTCCGGGATCATCTTGGGGTTGTTCGCCTTATTTCAATTTGATCCTTATATTCGTGGCACGTTGCTCGTGAGTGTGCCCCGTTCACAGGTATTCTTGATACAGACCGGCTTGTTCATCACGGTGATTTTCTTCGCTTATCAAACTCGCGGTCCGCTCAAAAGCGACACCAGTGGGCGAGATTCTTTGCAAGAAAGCGTGTTGGGTAGCTTGCTCGGTTTTCTGAACGGCTATCTGATTTGGGGGACAATCTGGTATTTCTTGGACATCAACCAATACCCACTCACGCCCTGGGTGATTGCCCCGGCTCCTGGTTCGCCCAGTGACAACGCCCTTTCGATCCTGCCTTTGGTGGTTTTGGGGGGCGGTCCAACAGGTAACGGCGATCTATTGGCGATTGCTGTGATTATTCTATTTTTGATTGTGTTGATCGTAATTTAAGACGATGATTGTTGACGGAATTAAACAAGTTCATTTTGTCGGAATTGGTGGCTTTGGGCTTTCTGCGATCGCGCGGGTCATGCTTGAACGTGGTTATCAGGTTTCGGGTTCAGACCGTGCCATGAATGATCTCATGCGCGCGTTGGAACGGGACGGCGCAACCATCTATGTTGGGCACGCTGCCGAACACATCCATCACGCGCAAATGCTCATCATCTCCTCTGCTGTTGGTGCAGACAATGTCGAAATTGTCGCTGCCCATGAACGCGGTATTCCTGTACACAAGCGCATCAGCATCCTTGCGTCGTTAATGGCAAATCAGCATGTCGTGGCAGTTGCCGGCACGCATGGTAAAACTACCACCACCGCCATGACCGTTCACTTGTTGCAACAACTGGGTTTACAACCGAGCTATATTGTCGGCGGGGTGATGGCGAATACGGGAACGAACGGTGGGGACGGCGCAGGGGATACCTTCGTGATTGAGGCGGACGAATACGATAATGCCTTCTTGGGCTTGTATCCCCAAGTGGCAGTGGTGACAAGCCTCGAGTATGACCATCCCGATTTCTTCCCCAGCGTAGAGGCGATGCAATCCTCCTTCCTGCAATTCATCAACCGCCTGCCACGCGATCACGGCGTGTTGGTGGTGTGTAAGGATGATGTAGGAGCGTGGGCACTGGCGCAAGCGGTACGCCCCACACGTCCGTTAATCTTCAGCTACGGCTTAGATGAAGGCTCAACGTTACGCGCGGTTAACCTCCAGCATGAGCCTGATGGCACACAGTCGTTCGAGGTGCAAATGGGCGGGCAATCTTTTGGGCGTGCCAACCTCCTGTTGCCTGGTCTGCATAATGTTCGCAACGCGCTCGCTGCATTGTATGTGGCATCTGCTGGGCATGATCTCCCCCTGCAGTCGGTCATCCCTCACTTGGCGACATTCAAGGGGACGGGGCGCCGCTTTGAGATTCGCGGGGAGGTCGATCAGATCATTGTGATTGATGATTACGCCCATCATCCAACCGCCATCCAAACCACACTGGATGCCGCC
This sequence comes from uncultured Chloroflexota bacterium, assembly GCA_903877335.1. GTDB lineage: Bacteria > Chloroflexota > Anaerolineae > Aggregatilineales > Phototrophicaceae > CAIRDJ01. The sequence goes on from CAIRDJ010000500.1 coordinate 2,477, forward strand.
CGTCGTAAATATCCCCAACATACGCTTTGGGCAGTTTGGCAACCGCACACGTACACCCGCACGCAAAGCCTAATGGAAGCATATCGCCAAGCCTTTGAGCAGGCGGATCACGTGCTTGTCACCGCCATTTTTGCCGCGCGGGAAACACCGCTTGACGGTGTTACCCATCATGCCATGGTGGCAGGGATGAATCATCCTCATGCGATTGCCCTCGATAACTTGTCGCAAGCAACCGAGTATCTACTTGAAGCGGTGACATCCCCCAGTGTCATCCTCATCATGAGCGCGGGCGATGCCCCCCTCATTGGAGAAATGTTCTTGCAATTCAAAAAACCTGGGGATGCCTAACCCGCATGACGAATTGGACGCCTCCATTTTTAGATTCGCTCCTACTTGACGAACCCCTCGACCGCTACAGTGCTTTACGGCTTGGCGGACGGGCGGAGTGGTTGTACATCGCGCGCGATTCGCGTGATGCGCTTGTGCGTGTGGTACAAAGTGCGTGGGAGCATGGCGTGGAGGTTCACGTCTTGGGGGGCGGTGCAAACGTTTTGATCTCCGATCATGGTTTGAAGGGACTGGTGGTCATCAACCAACTCAAGCACCTAGATTTCCAAGCAGATTATCGTCTGTTGGCACATAGTGGACTCGGGCTTGGTACGCTTGCCCAATTGTGTGCCAAGCGTGGATGGTCGGGGTTTGAATGGGCGGTGAGCGTGCCGGGCACGTTGGGTGGGGCGATCGTCAATAACGCCGGGGCACATGGTGGCGAAATGCAACACGCCATTCTGCGGGTGGAGTGGTTGGATGCCGAGCAAGGGTTACAATCATCCACGCTCGAGCAGCTTCAATATGGCTACCGCACCTCGTATTTCAAGCAACGTGCCGATAAACGCTTCTTGATTCTACAAGCGGAACTCCAATTCCAACCCGCTGATCCTAGTGTGATCCGTAGCACGATGGAGCAATTCATCGCCCATCGTAAGCGCACTCAACCCAAAGGTGCCAGCTTAGGAAGCATCTACAAAAACCCACCGAATGATTATGCTGGTCGGTTAATCGAACAGGCGGGGTTGAAAGGCTATCGAATAGGCGATGCTGGCGTGTCGGACATCCATGCCAACTTCTTCATCAATTTGGGGAACGCTACCGCGCATGATTACTATCGCCTCATCCGATATGTGCAGGCACAGGTCTATCAACAAACAGGCATCCTGCTTGAGACTGAAGTAGAATGCTTAGGAGAAATGGGATGATGTTCCGTCGCCGTTCTCGCAATGCGCGTACTCCTGCCGTATTGTTAGAGGGTTTTGGGATTGCCAAAGCGCGTTCTGATGCGCTTGCACACGGCTCACGCGGTGGGCTTCGCATTCCCACACGGGTTTACAGTGGGGTGCTGATGGCAATGATCGTCGCCAGCTTCGCCTTGTTCTTTGCGACGGATGCCTTCTATGTCCATTCCATCGCCGTTGCGGGTTTAGAAACAATCTCGCGCGAGGAACTTTATGCGCTTACGGAGATTGCCGATTATCACATTTTTTGGATAAACCCCCGTGTGGTGGAGTCGCGCTTGAGGGCTTCCCCCGTGATTGCCGATGTGCGCGTGAGTTTAGGGTGGCCCCCACAGATGGTGAAAATCGATATACAAGAACGACAACCTGCTATTGTGTGGGAGCAAGGAGGCAATAGCGTTTGGGTCGATCTTCAAGGACAAGTGATGGCTATTCGCAATGCGGAGCTGGAACTATTGCGAGTACGTTGGGATGGTTTGGCGGAATCCCTCATCGGCGTGGGTGATTACATCGCTCCTGATGTTGTGCAGGGTGCCTTGCAGTTACATCTTTTGGGTGGTGGTGTGCCCAACTTGAAGTATCGCCCTGGCTTGGGGTTAGGCATCGACGACACACGCGGTTGGGTGGCATGGTTTGGAATTGGAGCGAACATGGCGGAAAAATACCGCGTGTATGAGAGCATGGTTGAAAACCTCCAATTGCGTGGAATTCAGCCAAAAGAGATCAGCGTTTCCGATTTGAATGCAGTATACTATCGTTAGGTAGAGACACGGTTGTTCCCATGAATGAGCTTGTAGTCGGTCTTGATGTAGGTACGAATAAAATCTGTACGGTGGTCGCCGAAGTCCGCACCGATGATATTTTCGTGGTTGGGGTTGGTATTGAACCCAGTCAAGGAATGAAGAAGGGTATCGTCAGCGACATCAACAGTCTATCCAGAGCGATCTCTGCCTCTGTACATAAAGCAGAACGCATGAGCGGTTATGAAATTGAGCGTGCGTTCGTCAGTGTGGCCGGAAATCATATCAGTTCAGTCAATAGTCGCGGTGTGACGGGTATCCCCACGCAACGCAGCGTATCAATGGACGACGTGGAAAAGGCGATGGAAGCCGCCCGTGCGATCGCTATTCCACATGGGCGCGAGGTGCTTCATGTTGTGCCTCGTAGCTTTTCGTTGGATGGGCAAGAAAAGGTGCGTAGCCCAATCGGAATGCACGGTTTCCGTTTGGAGGTGGAAGCACACATCATCACCGCTTCCTCCACCAGCTTAGCCAACTTAGAGCAAGCTGTGGAGTCAGCGGGGGTCTTTGTAGATCGCTTCATCTTGAATCCACTGGCTTCGGGCGAGGCGATCTTGACGGATGCCGAACGTGATATGGGTGTGGTGGTGATCGATATTGGGGGAGGCACAACTGACCTTGCCATTTTCATTGATGGGACGGTTTGGCATACAGTGGTGATTCCGGTCTCTGGTTCACACGTCACCAATGACATCACCCATGTGATCCGTATTTCGGCGGAGGATGCCGAGTCGGTCAAGCTCAAGTATGGATGTGCCATCCCTAAAAAAGTGGACTCGCTAGAAACCTTCATTGTCCAACCTTTTGGAGAAGGCTACCCCACGGAGATCAAACGTCGAGATTTGGCGTTGGTCATTGAAGCGCGTGTGGAAGAGCTGTTTGAAAAGGTACTGCAAGAAATTAAACGCTCAGGCTACGATGGACTGTTGCGTGCGGGGGCGGTGCTCACCGGCGGCGGAAGCCAACTGGACGGCTTGAAGGAAATTGCCGAATCTATTTTGCAAATGCCGGTACGCATTGGTAAACCTGAACGCCTGACAGGCATGGCGGATAGCTTGAAAAGCCCCTCGTTTAGCACGAGCATCGGTTTATTGCGCATGGGTTTAATGATGGACTCGGCATCTGGACAAAACACCCAAGACAATCCCACTTTGAATCTCAACTTGTGGGGCATGCTTCAAGGGTTGTTCCGGCGCTTCATCCCCGATGATCGAGAATAATGGGTGGGACTCATTTGCGCAATTTGGATGTTGGTGTATAATAATGTGTAAGAGTTTGATGGTTGTTAATTGTGTGAAGGTAGAAAAATAGCATGAATGAGTTCACACCCGGAGAAAATTTCGCGCAGATTAAAGTCGTCGGAATTGGCGGCGGCGGTAGCAATGCTGTCAACCGCATGATTAAAGAGGGGTTGGGTGGTGTGGATTTCATCGCGGTGAATACCGACAGCCAAGCCCTCATGATGTCACACGCGAAGACGCGCGTTCGCATTGGTGAAAAGCTCTCGCGCGGTTTAGGTGCGGGGAGCGACCCCGAAGTTGGGCGTAAAGCTGCGGAGGAAAGCTCGGATGATTTGTATGAAATCCTGCGCGGGGCGGACATGGTGTTCATTGCCGCGGGGATGGGGGGCGGTACAGGCACAGGCGCGTCCCCGGTCATTGCCCAGATCGCCAAAGAATTGGGTGCGTTGACCATTGGGGTGGTGACGCGCCCCTTCACGTTTGAGGGATCAAAGCGTCAACAAGCGGCGGAAGCCGGGATTGAGATGCTCAAAAGCCAAGTGGATACGCTCATCGTCATTCCGAACGATCGCCTGCTTCAACGTGCCGATCGTAAAGCCACTCTACAGCAAGCCTTTTCGCTGGCGGATGAAGTGTTACGACAGGGCATTCAGGGCATTTCTGAATTGATTACCGTCCCCGCGCTCATCAACCTAGACTTTGCTGATGTGCGTACCATCATGTCGCAAGGTGGCGCAGCACTCATGGCAGTTGGACGTGGCACTGGCGATGATCGTGCGATTAAAGCAGCAGAAGCGGCAATCAGTAGTGACTTGCTGGACGTTACCATTGATGGGGCACGCGGGATTCTGTTCAATATCACGGGTGGAACAGACCTCACCTTGTTTGAAGTGAACGAAGCTGCCGCTCTCATCAAGGAAAGTGCCCATCCAGATGTAAACCTGATCTTTGGGGCACAAATTGATGAGTCCATGGGGGATGAAGTGCGCATCACCGTGATCGCAACGGGCTTTGAGCAAAGCCGCGTGGCACAATCGCGCGATTTGCGTAGCCAACCCTCCACACGTTCTTTTACGCCAACGCCTCAACAACGTCGCTCATCGCAACCTATTGAGCCGTCGCCTCAACAATCGGCCTATTCTCCGCGCTCGGCTCCACAATCCCCACAACCAACGCCAACGCCGATACAAGATGAGCGTTCCAATGCCTCTTACGGCGCGAATGTCTACGATGAGGCTTACAATTACGAGAACGAAACTGACATACCCGCCTACCTACGTCGTCAACGCCGTCAACGTCGCCACGATAGCGATTAGTCACTACAATGGGCGACTACGGTTGCCCTTTATTTATTCTCAAGCAATTTGTCTCCATGAATGAACAACCCATCTCACTCTTTGGATTATTATCGAAGGATATTGACGGATGCGCCAACAAACACAATCCAATACTCTCAACGAATTGGGGTATAAAATCTTCCTCGACCGTTACGCCTTGAAAGACGGCACACGCGCCTCACTGACGGTAGGGGATGTTGTTGTTGTGGTTATCAATGAGCAAAGCGGACAACGTGAAATCGGCAAGGTCGTGAAGATTCAACTACCCAAAGTCACGGTCGAACTGCTAGATGGCGAGCAAGTGGAGCGCGACTTGGAACATGTGGACAAACCCCTTGAAACACACCCCGATCAAATGATGGATCGCGTGGCGTGGGGGGTGGCACAAATTGAGCCTGATCCAGAACAACAAACTCGCTGGCAAGCGCATTTCCGCTGGTTGTTAGATGATTGGAAGTTCGTCCCCGGTGGGCGCATCCTCACCGCCGCAGGCACCGATCAAAACCTGACCTACTACAACTGCTACGTCATCGAATCCCCTAAAGATTCGCGCGAAGGCATCATTCATACGCTTGGACAAATGACCGAGATCATGTCTCGTGGGGGTGGGGTGGGCATCAACATCTCAACCTTGCGCCCCCGTCATGCCTACGTCAAGGGCGTGAACGGGCGTTCTAGCGGTTCAGTCAGCTGGGGAGCATTGTATAGCTTCGTCACCGGTTTGATTGAGCAGGGCGGTTGTTTTAGTGCGGATACACGTATTTTGACCGATAAGGGGTTAATCCCCGCTTCTGAATTAGCTGACCGCATGGAAACCGGCGAAGCCTTTTTCGCCCATACACATCGTGGGTTGCGTTCTATAACCGCTCGTTTTCGCAATGGCAGCAAGCCGCTCTATGAAGTTGAAACAACGCGCGGGTATCGCCTGAAAATAACCGAAGATCATAAAGTGGCGGTTTTAATGGATGGCAACATCACCACTATGCCACTGAAGTATTTGCAACAAGGCGATGAAATTTTACTTTTATTGGGACAAGGCATCGACGGAGAGTATGTTTCGTTGAAGCCCTTGACCTATGAACGCTCGGTCATGAGTACGCGCCTCAATACGGATGTTCAACTACCTGCTAAATTAGATGAGGATTTGGCGTATTTGTTGGGCTACGCTTACGCTGATGGTTATGTCCAAATGGGTAAAAAGGTGACATGGCAAGCACCTAAAGCACTTAAGCTGGCAACCGCGAATGCTCATCCTGAAATTCGAGACCGCTTACTAAAGAGCGTTCAAACATTATTTGGTATTCAACCAACCTTAGAAAATGGGGATGGAGCATGCCAGAACATCGTTATCTATTCGCGTATGTTGATTGAATGGCTACGCTCAAATCATCTTTTGAAACCTAAAGCCGCACACGTGCGTGTTCCAGAAGCGATTTTCCGCTCACCCTCCTCAGTCATGGGCGCGTTCATCGCAGGATATTTTGATGCGGATGGGTGCAATCGTGGAGGAAAGGGAGGCTTCGGGATAGATAGCATTAGCCGTGACATGTTGGGTGATTTGCAACAACTGTTGAGCCTTAACGGTATTGTGGCTCACATTTCCTGTCAAGAGCGCACGGGCACTTGGCAAGATATATATCGCCTATCTGTAACGGGAAATGGATTCAAGGAACGGTTCATCCAGTTTGTAAACGCCGAAAAGCTGGCAGGAGCAACACCTGGTGAACGAGATATGTATCATACTTATCCTGCCTCTGTTTGGACAGAATTGGGGGCACGTGCCAAATATCGTCAACGGATTTACGATGGAGTTTCTGAGCGCATCTCTCACAACCAATTGGCTAAAATCCAAGCACGCCTCTTGGGAGGGAATGAGTTTGATTTTGCTGAAGCGATACAAGATACCTTGAATGTTTTGCCAGATACGATTGCCACAATTCGCCCTCTTGATTGCGCTGAAGTATTTGACTTTGAAGTAGATGAGGTGCATCTGCTAAGTGGTGCGGGGATTTATACCAGCAATTCGCGTCGTGGCGCACTTATGCTCATCCTCAATGATTGGCATCCTGATGTATTCGACTTCATCAATAGCAAGCGCAAAGCAGGACAAATCACCAACGCCAATATCAGCGTCGGGGTCTCTAACCAACTGATGGAAGCGGTTAAGCGTGATGGAGATTGGCAATTGGTATTCCCCGACACATCCGATCCCGACTATGACACGGTTTGGTCGGGCGATATTGACGCATGGCGAGCAGGCGGACATAAGGTTATTCCGTATAAGACAGTCAAGGCGCGTGAAGTCTGGAACGCCATCATCGAGAGCGCGTGGGCAAGCGCAGAGCCGGGTGTGTGGTTTAGGGAGCGGAGCAATGACCTGTCCAACAGCTGGTATTTCAACCCCTTGATTGCTACCAACCCCTGCGGCGAACAACCATTAGGCGCGTTCTCGGTGTGCAACTTAGGGGCGATTAACCTCGCCCGCTTCTATGATGACGACAAGCACGATGTGAAGTGGGATGATTTGCGCCAAGCGACGCGCTATGCCATCCGATTCTTAGATAATGTGATTGATAGCACCCCGTATTTCTTTGAAGAGAATCGGCGCGTGCAAGCCGAAGGGGAGCGACGGGTAGGCTTAGGGACGATGGGCATTGCCGAATTGATGCTACGCCTTCGAGTGCGCTATGGGAGCGATGCAAGCGTTGAGCTGATTGATCGCATCTATCACCTGATGGCACGCGAGGCATATCTCATGTCATCGGAGATTGCTCAAGAGAAGGGGAGTTTCCATCCGTTTGATGCTGACCGCTTTTTAGAGAGTGGGTTCATGCGCCAAATGGATGAAGATGTACGTCAAGCAATCCGTGAGAACGGCATCCGCAATGTGACGCTACTCACCCAAGCTCCCACTGGAACAACCGGGACAATGGTCAACACGTCTACTGGCATTGAGCCGTTCTTCTCATGGTCATACTATCGCAAAAGCCGTCTGGGATTGCACGAAGAAAAAGTGCCCCTCGTGGCTGAATTCTATGCTCACAATCCACAAGCGACCACGCTCCCTGAATACTTCGTCACCGCAATGGAGCTTTCCCCACAAGCCCATGTCCGTGTTCAAGGGGCTTTCCAACGCTGGATAGACAGCGCAATCAGCAAGACGTGCAACGTCCCCAATGATTACACCGTCGCACAAGTGGCAGAACTCTATGAATACATGTACGAACTGGGTTGTAAGGGCGGCACGATCTACCGCGATGGTAGTCGTGATGAACAGGTGTTGATGCTCAAGAAAGAGGAACCGCAAAAGCCAGAAGCAGAAGCACCTAAACCAGCAGAACAGGTTGCCACCCCTCACCGCGTTTACCCGCGACCGGGTAAATTGTGCGGGACAACGGTCAACACCGTCACCCCGTTCGGTCGCGCGTACATCACCATGAACGATGATGAGCATGGCAATCCGTTTGAGGTTTTCATCACTGCCCCCGGCAAAGCAGGGAGCGATCTACAAGCGGATGCCGAAGGGTTAGGGCGCATGATCTCGTTATCGTTGCGGACTACCGCCCCCTCCAACCGAAAACCCATGCTGAAACTCATCATTGATCAACTGCGTGACATAGGTGGGACGCGCTCGGTAGGGTTCGGGGCAAACCGCATCAGTTCGTTGCCAGATGCCGTCGCCCGTGCGTTGGAGGAAAATTACTTTCCTTCTGCAGTGCTGGAGCAATTAATTCTGCCCATGTCACCAGAGCCAAGCACGACAATTGTAGAACCGTCTCACCAATTATCCGGCGCGGACTTGTGTCCGACTTGTGCCAGCGTTGCCTTGGTGCGCGAGGAGGGTTGCCGTAAGTGTTTGGTGTGTGGCTATAGCGAGTGCTAAACAGGCTTCGATAGGGATCATTGATAAGGACTGTGGTGAATCGACGCTGCAGTCTTTTTGTTGCAACTAGGGGTTGGGGAAAATGCACAAGTTACGGGTGTGGGGCAGGTTCATCTTACGTGGGGTGGCGGTGATGATGGCGTGTTGGTTGGTGTTAGGCGGGATGCTCTTGGGTGGGATCATCTGGTATGGCTATCAAGATCATGCACAACCCACTGATGTGATTGTGATTTTAGGGGGTGGGTTGCAGGCGGATGATTCGCTAACCCGTTCTGCACGGGGGCGGGTTGAGCGTGGCGTACAAGTTTGGCAGGAAGGCCATGCCCAATGGGTGGTGTGCAGTGGGGGGGTGTTGGGCGATCATAAGCGGAGTGAGGCACAGGCTTGTGCCGAAGCTCTTGAGCAGGCAGGTGTACCGACCCACGCAATCCTACTCGAAGCGTCCAGCTGGAATACAGACACCAACGCACGCTTCACCCATGAGATGTTACAAGCATATGGTGTTCAACGCATCACGCTTGTCACCACACGCTATCACATGTTGCGTGCCTACTGGATGTTCAACCGTCAAGGGCTACAGGTTGATACGCGCCCTGCTCCGCTCGACTACCTCACCCGCCAAGAAATTCTGTATGCCTACACGCGCGAGGTGCTGGCTTTCCAGTGGCAATTTCTGCGAGATCGCTTTCCCCTACCATTCATCTATGTTCCCGTTCCGTAGCAACATTTTGGCATATAATAGAGGGTTATACGTAGCCTCCATCATTAGTTGCTTGAAAAGGAATCGATATGCGTTTGCGCGTTTGGTTGTTATGGTCTTTCATGATTGTTCTGGTCGGTGTTGGGGGTGCCCCCACAAAAATCCATGCACAGACGAACACCGTCACGGTTGTGCAGGTGATCCCCACGGCGGACGCTACGAATGTTGCCACCCATTCCACGTTCACGGTGGTTTTTAGCCAACCGGTTGTTCCGCTGTCCATCTTAGAGGATCAGGCTAATTTGCCCCAACCATTCAGTTTAGAGCCAAACGCAACTGGAACAGGCGAATGGTTGAATCCGTCCATCTATGTCTTTCGCTCCAGCGTTCCGCTGGAAGGTGGTCAAACGTATACAGCTCAAATTGCCTCGTTCATCTCCACCGACGGGAGCAATGTTGCGCCGTACCAATGGCAATTCACCACCCAGTCGCTTGAGGTCGTTGAAGTCACCCCCAGTGTGTTGGCTTCGGGGGTGCTGTTAGATCAAGCAGTTGAGCTGATCTTCAACCAACCCTTTGACCTAGCAACCCTACAAGTCGCTTTCCAGTTGCTGGATTCCGACGGTAACGCGGTGGAGGGGACGTTTAGCTTGAGTGCCGAGGGCTTGGGGATGAGTTTTCAACCCCTGTCACCTTTACAAATCAATAGCGCATATCGGGTACTCGTGAGTAACCCTGACCTGTCAGTTTTGGTAGATTACTCCTTCACCACGGTTCCCTATCCCGCCATCATTTCCACTTACCCACTTGATGATGCTGGTGAGGTTGATGTGTGGGGGATTGATGTTTACTTTGCTTCTCCTATGGATGAGGAAAGTTTCCGTGAGAGGGTGCAACTCACCCCAGAACCGCCAGATGGGATGAGCATGTACTTTTACACATGGGACAATAGTCTACGCATTCTTGCGCCATTTCTCCCCAGTACCAACTACGTTGTGACCATTGACCCCGGTCTTCGTGATATTTACGGAAATGAGATGAGCAGTGGGTTTGAGTTAAACTTCACGACCGCGCCCCTTCCCCCAGAAGTGACGCTTGAAGTGCCGTCTGAAGTGGGCTTCTACAACGCCAATAGCCAACCTCAATTGTACATCTCCCATCGCAATGCCGACGCGCCCACCCTAGAGGTGTATCAAGTGCGCGTAGAAGACTTGGTTGCACAATTGACGGGCGAGAATCAGTATTCTCCTGCTTCGTCGTATGTTCCCAATGCGAGCGACCTGCGGGCGCAGTATCGTTTTGATACGCCTTCTCCTTTGAACGTCCGTCGCTTTGAGTTGGTTGACTTGTCTACCAGCACAACTTCCGTCTCAGCAGTTTCGTGTGAGGGCGCATTGCCCTCTCGAATTGTGGCAGGAGACATTGCCAAAGTCATCACCGCGCCGGATCCCTTGCGGGTTCGAGCATCCGCCCCTGAGGGAGAAATCCTTGAATTGTTGTATGAGGGTGCGTCGATGCAGGTTTTTACTGGACCCATTTGCATTGAAGGGATCGCATGGTTTGAGATTCTACTGGGAGATGGGCGCACGGGTTGGATAGCTGAGGGTGCTTCGGGAGAATATTATGTTGACCGACTGTTAGAGGGGGCAGGTGTCACCGATGCTGTAACCGTTGCCAACGTTGGGATTGAATCCAGTGGCATCTACTTTTTGCGAACACAAAGCCCCAGCATCTACTACTTCCCAGCACACTTCATGATTTATGGCACAACCAACTTGACCATTAAGTCTGACAATGATCGCATGTTGGTTTGGGCAACCGATGTCAACACGGGGTTGCCTGTTGCCAATGCCATTCTCAAGGTTTATGGCAACTCTGCGCAAGAGGTTGGAAGTGGCATCACTGATGCACAAGGGTTAGCAGAAATACCTGTACCACCTCGCCAAGATTACTGGTCGCCTTTGGCGGTGGTAGCAAGCGATGTCAACGGAACGATGCTCGGTGTTTCTGCTACAGACTGGACGAATGGAATTGATCTGTATGAGTTCAACATCGGTTCCACTCCTTATCAAGCTGAAGAGAGCTGGTATCTATACACAGACCGCCCAATCTATCGTCCTGACCAAACCGTCTACTTTAGGGGGATAACTCGCCAGCGCAATGACTTGATGTATGCTGTCCCCACAGGCGAACAAGTGCAAGTATTCATCGACGATTATGATGGCAACCAAATTTATGATGAGATTCTCACATTAGACCGATATGGTGCTTTCCATGGCGAAATGCGCTTGCCTGCTGAAGCGGGGGTTGGGTCTTACACCCTTCGGGCAAAGATGCTGACGGATGTAGAAGACTACTATAGCAACGCTTTCTTCAGCGTTGCGGAGTATCGCGCACCAGAGTTTAGTGTCACCCTACAAAACCAAATTCCTGAGATTGTTCAGGGGCAACCCATTCTGACAGAAGTGAATGCCACCTACTACAGCGGTGGGGCGGTCTCCGATGCTTCGCTGGATTATAGCGTCACATCCAATACATACTTCTTTAATTATCAAGGAGAAGGATCATACCGCTTCCGTTATGAGGATCCAGAAGTGGACGACTACTATAGCTTCTACTATGGCTCATACGAATATCTGGGGGATGGTGTCGCTACAACGAACGCCGATGGGCAAGCTACCCTGGAGTGGTCAACCACCACCGACCAAACCGAAAGCCGAGTGGTGACGGTGGAGGCAAACCTATTAGATGAAACGGGCTTCGCCGTTTCGGGGCGCACACAAACTGTAGTTCATGCTGCGGAATTGTATGTGGGCGTGAAGACCGATACCTACATCGTCAATCAAGGGGATGCGCTTGCGGTTGATGTGATTGCCGTAGACTGGAACAGTCGCGGTGTAGCCAATCAGGCGGTTGATGTTGTGATTAGTCGTATGAAATGGTCAACCGTTCAAGAGCAAGATGCCGATGGGGTGGTCACGTTCCGCAATGTGTTGGAGCGCGTTGAAAGCCTAAATCAAACCGTATCAACCGATCAAAATGGGCAAGCCTCGCTCGAGTTCACCCCCACCGAAACAGGTCAATATCAGATTGTGGTAGAGGCAACTGACGCGCAGGGGAATCTTACCCGCGCCTCACAATGGGTGTGGGTGAGTGGGGACGGATACGTTAACTGGGGGAATGATAACCATGCACGGCTCGACTTGGTGACCGATAAAAACCAATACCAAATTGGGGACGTGGCTAAAGTGTTGATCCCGTCACCCTATCAGACTTCCGTTCAGGCACTGGTCACGGTTGAGCGCGGTAACATCTACCACAGCGAGATCATCACGCTGGCATCCAGCACAACCGTTTATGAAGTGCCCATCCTCCCCGATTATTCACCCAATATTTTTGTCACGGCAACGCTGGTCAAGGGGGTAGATGAAACCAACCCGATCGCTGATTTCCGTTTTGGGGTGGTTGAGTTGAACGTGGCGAATGATAACCGCCTGATCTACTTGGACATCACTGCAGATTCCGACCAGTCCACACCCGGTGAAACCGTCACCTATACGGTGCAGGCTACGGATGAGCAAGGGCAACCCGTTCAGGCGCAGGTTGGGGTGTCTGTGGCAGATTTAGCCGTCCTGTCTTTATCACCGTTCATTGAAACGACCATACAAGATATTTTCTTCGGGCAACAACCGTTGCAAATTAGGACATCCAGCGCACTCACGCGCAATGTCGAACGGCAGACCGAATACATCGCCCAAACGATCAAGGGTGGTGGTGGCGGTGGTGGTGGTTTCGGCATCTTTGAAATTCGCAATGAGTTTGTCGATACGCCGTATTGGAATCCGACTCTCGAAACAGATGCAACTGGTAAGGCGCAATTCACCGTCACCCTGCCCGATAACCTGACCACTTGGCGGTTAGATGCCCGCGCCCTCACAGCAGAAGCCAATATGCGCGTCGGTCAAAATTCCCTCGATGTGGTTGCCACCAAGCCCCTCTATGTTCGCCCTGTCACCCCGCGCTTCTTTGTGGTGGGCGATGAGGTGATGCTCTCGGCAGTGGTCAACAACAACAGCGGACAAGATCAAACCGTTACCGCTCAACTTGAAGCAAGCGGGGTGACGCTTCTCACCCAACCCGAACCGCTCTTGATCGCTGATGGACAGCGTGGCGAGTTCATCTGGCAAGTGCAGGTGCAAGATGTGGAGGCGGTAGACCTCACCTTCATTGCCACTTCCGAATTATTCGGTGATGCCAGCAAGCCGTTGGTTGGGCGCGAATCTGACCAGCAGTTGCCCGTTTATCGCTTTGTTGTGCCCGAAACAGTGGGCACAGCTGGGGTCTTGACCGAAGCTCAATCCGTGACGGAAAGCATCCAGCTACCCCAAAGCGTCGTGTTTGACCGCGCTACTTTGGATGTGTCGTACAGTTCTACGCTGGTTGGCACGTTGCTGAACAGCTTAGAGGCTCTCACGCTTTATTCCGATACCTTCACGGAAGCAAGTGTTAGTCGTTTGTTGGCAAACGTGGCCATGCATTCCACCTTCGCACAACTAGGCGAAACGGACAGCATCCAATATGCTGAGTTGGATGCTGAAATCACCCTCGCTCTGCAGGTCATCCAACAGTCACAAAACATTGACGGGGGATGGGGTTGGATCAGCGGGGGAGAAAGCACCCCATTGGTGACTGCCTATGCTGTCTTGGGCTTGGCAGAGGCGCAACGCAACGGCTATACCCTCACTGCCGAGATCCTCAACAACGGGCGTAATTATTTATGGGTCAACTCTCCCCTGTTGTATGTTCCGCGTTTTGGTGGGGGAGACTGGCAATACAATCAAGAGGCGTGGGTACTGTACGCGCTTGCCCAAAGTGGTAGTGGGGAGGTTGCTCGCATGGCGAATTTGTATGACCAACGCGCTCGCCTCAATGATGAAGCCAAAGCATTTTTGGCGATGGCATTATTTATCACCAACCCAGATGACACGCGCCTTGCCACCTTGATGAGCGATCTGGTCAATACAGCTTCCACAAGCGCAACAGGTATTCACTGGAACAGCAGCGAGCCAATTAACTGGACAACCGACAACCGTGCCACCGCCGTCATTCTGAAGGCGTTCATCATGTTGGATGCCTCTAACGCGCTCATCCCCAACGGGGTGCGTTATCTCGTCAGCGCACGCCGCGGCGACTATTGGGAATCTTCACAAGAGACAACCTGGTCAGTCTTGGCGTTGCGTGATTGGTTGGTGTATAGCAATGATTCTTCCGCCGCTTACACCGCCAACATCACGCTTAACAATGCGGTGATTGCCGACCAGCAAACCGCGCAGGACCTGCGTGAGGCTCAAGCCACTTCGGTTACATTGGATCAAACCCAGACCCAATATGACTTGACCCTGAATCGTTCAGAAGGGCAAGGCAATCTGTATTACACCGCGCATTTGAACGCTTGGTTAGCTGTTGACCAAGTGCAACCCATCAGCAACGGATTAACGGTATTGCGCCGTTATACGCTTGCGGATCAAACTGTTCAGTCTGCCAAAGTGGGAGAAGAGGTGACGGTGCGCCTAAGTGTGGTTGTGCCTCAAGATAGCCACTTCGTCACCATTCATGATCCCCTCCCTGCGGGATTAGAGGCGATTGATACCACGCTGGCAACCTCTCAACAAGTAGGTACAACCCCTGACTTGCAGATGATTGATCCTGTGCGTGATGGGTGGGGTTGGTGGTATTTCTCTGATATTGATATTCAAGATGAACAAGTGGTGTTGTCTAGTGAATATTTGCCCGCTGGCACCTATGAATATGTGTACCATGCTCGCGCAACGGTGCCGGGCGTTTACCGCGTGATGCCACCCACCGCACAAGAACAATACTTCCCAGAGGTTTATGGGCGCGGTGCGGGTAGTCTTTTCACGGTTAACGAATAAGGCTGAATGGGGCAGAAGCGTGAAGTGTGTCTGCTTCTGCCCCTGTTTGTATTTAAGAATTGCCCTTGCTGAAGAAGTCTAGCAAGTGGCGGTTGAATTGCATCGGGGCATCGTGTTGCACAAAATGCGATGCCAATTCAAACAGGATGAGTTTGCCGTTCGGACATTTTTCTACGCTGGGTTGTGCCATGTGATGGCTCAAGTAGGCATCGCGTTTCCCCCATAAGATCAAGGTTTCAACCTCAACAATATCGTCGGCAGGCAGGGCGGGCATGTATTGAACCACCGCACGATACCAATTGAGCATTGCGGTGAGTGCGCCCGTCTGTGACCATGCGTCTTGATAGCGGTTGATGACCTCGCGCAGGGAGGCGATCTTCTTCAGTTCATTTGCCATGACGGCGTAGTTATTTGCGCTGAGAGCGGTTTCGGCAAGCCCACCCAACTGGAAAAAGCCGATGTACCAGCTCTTCAACATTTGTTCCGGACGGCTACGCACATAATTGTAGAACACGGTCGGATGAGGGAGATTGACAATGACGAGTTGTTGAACGCGCTGTGGATGCGCCAGCACGGTTGCCCACGCAACCGCTCCGCCACAATCGTGCCCAACCAAGCGCACCTTGTCATAGCCGAGCGCGTCGATCAATCCAATCACATCCGCCACCAACTCCTCAACACGGTAGGCTTTCACTCCAGCGGGCTTATCGCTTTTGTTGTACCCACGCTGGTCGGGCACAATGACGCGGTATCCTTGTTCTGCCAGCGGTTCAATTTGTTGATGCCAACCGAACCAAAATTCTGGGAAACCATGCAACAAAATGACAGGCTCACCAGATGAGGGACCGGCGATCATCACATGTAGCTTGATGCCGTTGGTCTCGATATAGTGTGGCTTGGGAAAATTGACCAATGTAGTAGCCATTGCAATTCCTCTCAGTGGGTTATCTTCAAACATGCTTTTTATTGTAGTGAAAAACTCACCACAAGGCGACAAAATCCTGTTTAGATTCTGGGGCGAGGTGCAACCGTTAGGTGACTGCGTGTTCCAACATGGAAGAGATAGCTGGGTGAAAGCAAGGCGTAGTTATCGCCAGAATCCATCTCATCGGTTTGGTCACAAAACAAGCGCAAGGCGAGCGCGTTTTCAAAGTGTAGCGTCAAGTCGAGTCCGGGCCACGTGATCTCCCACTGCTGAATGCGCATTTCCTCTAGCTGTGCCAGTGCCTCTGCCTGTAGGACAGGGTGGTCACTCCACGATGTCAGGATG